>CANGSR010000198.1 GCA_947456055.1 Chitinophagaceae bacterium | reverse complement strand
TATTGCAGGTGCCAATGGCTATAATAGTATGGGATGATGGATACGGAATATCGGTGCCACGCAAATACCAGACTACCAAAAACTCCATTTCAGAAGCCCTCTCAGGTATGGATTGGGACGACCTGAACGGCGGCCTTAATATATATAGGGTAAAGGGCTGGGATTATGCGGCCCTGGTGCAGACCTTCTCTGAAGGGATTAGCCGCATAAGGGAAACACACATACCCGCAATTTTCCATGTGCAGGAAATGACCCAACCGCAGGGGCATAGTACTTCGGGCTCACACGAGCGTTATAAAAGCAAGGAGCGCCTGGAGTGGGAAAAAGAAATGGACTGCATCAGTATGATGCGCCAGTTTCTGGTTGATAACCGTATTGCCAATGAGGAAGAATTGGTAGCAATAGAAGAAGAAGCCAAAGGCCAGGCAAAAGTAGCCCGCCAAAAAGCATGGGAGAATTTTATTACCCCAATTAAAAACCAGATTGAACAGGCTGCCAACCTCATTAACCAGGCCGCCGCTGAAGCCGGTGCAAATGCCCCAACCGTTAGCGGAATTGCAACCAGCCTTACAGGCATTCGTGAGCCAATACGCAAAGATGTAAGCCAGGCAGTAAGAAAAGCATTGTCTTATTGCGGTAAGGGAGGCACGGCAGTTGCTGCATTGCGTAGTTTCTACGAAGCTATCCAGGCCGATAATAAGGAGAAATTCAATTCGCATCTTTATTCACAGTCACGCCATAGTGCAATGAAGGTGAAGGAAATACCAGCCCAATACCCCGCCGACGCACAGCAACTGAATGGCTACGAAATACTGAACAAATTTTTCGACCAAACATTTGCCTCCAATCCTGCCGTATTTGCCTTTGGCGAAGACGTAGGTAAAATTGGTGACGTGAACCAGGGTTTTGCCGGGCTCCAGGATAAATATGGTGCATTGCGCATTACCGATACCGGAATCCGTGAGGCAACAATCATAGGCCAGGGTATAGGTATGGCTATGCGTGGACTAAGGCCCATTGCCGAAATCCAGTACCTTGATTACTTACTCTATGGCCTGCAACCCCTGAGCGATGATGTAAGCACATTGCAATACAGGTCCCGTGGCGGGCAAAAATGCCCTATAATAGTGCGTACCCGTGGCCACCGCCTTGAGGGTATTTGGCATAGCGGTTCACCTATTGGTATGATTATCAACTCATTGAGAGGCATGTACCTATGCGTACCACGTAATATGGTGCAGGCTGCCGGTATGTATAATACCCTACTCGCCAGCGATGAACCCGCAATAGTCATAGAATGCCTCAATGGATACAGGCTTAAGGAAAAAGTACCTGCTAACCTGGCTACCTTCAACGTACCATTTGGTATACCAGAGGTGGTGAGGGAGGGCGATGATGTTACCATAGTTTCTTATGGTTCCACTTTAAGGGTTATTGATGATGCCATAAATACCTACCTTGCCCCGGCAGGCATTAGCTGCGAGGTAATTGATGTGCGCACTTTATTGCCATTCGATATCAACCATATGATTGTAGAGTCGCTCAAAAAAACCAGCAGGATAATTTTTATAGACGAGGACGTACCCGGTGGTGCTACAGCCTACATGTTCCAGCAGGTGATGGAAAAGCAAAATGGTTTCAGGTGGCTCGATGTAGCGCCACGTACCATTTCGGCCAATGCCCACAGGCCAGCCTACGCTACCGATGGTGATTATTTCTCCAAACCAAATGCCGAGGATATTGCAAAAGTGATTGAAGAAATGATGAGGGAGTAGTTAATAATAAACCCAATAATAAACCAAGGTCAAAAAGCCAAAATAAAAATCTTAATTAAAAAGCCATAACATAGGCTGACTATAGAACATAAGCTAAATGACCTTGAAGCGGCAATTCCCCCTTTGTGCAAATGCCTTGAGCATGGGGAAGGGGGTTAGGGGGATGTAGTTAATCAAGAAATTTAGAATGTATTGAATACTTAAATGTTGTTTTCACAGTATGAAAGCCCTGAAAGGGCCCAAGCTCAGAGCGATGGGTATCACCCATCGAAACGAAAGGGCATCAAAATAAATTTAGCAAAATTCGAAACACCATTATTTCAATAAAATTGGCACAAAGGGATGTTTATTTAACTAAAAATAGCCCCAATTTATTACCACTTATACTTATACAAAAATCCATGTCTGACCCAAAAACCCAAGGCACACTTTACCTGATACCTATACCCATAGCCGAAGGTGCATTGCATACCCTGTCTGCCGAAATAAGCACGGTAACCACCCAGGTAACCCATTATATTGTAGAGAATGTACGCACAGCAAGGAGATTTCTAAGGTCGCTGCACCCTACAATAGTGATTGATGATCTGTTTTTTTCAGAAATAGACAAACACAATGGTCCCGATGTAGCCACCCTGCGCAAATGGCTGAAAGATGGACACAAGGTGGGCTTGCTAAGCGAAGCCGGTTGCCCCGGTATTGCCGACCCCGGTGCCGACCTGGTAGCCATAGCACATAGCATGAATGCAAAAGTAGTGCCACTGGTAGGCCCCAATAGCCTGATACTAGCACTAATGGCATCTGGTCTTAACGGACAGAGTTTTAGTTTTTGTGGTTACCTGCCGGTAAAAGAACCCATGCGCAGCGCCCGCATAAAACAGCTTGAAGCCCTGTCGATAAAAGAAAACCAGACCCAGCTATTTATAGAAACCCCCTACCGCAACGAAAACATGGTAGCCGACCTCCTTAAAAACTGCCTGCCGAAAACCCGCATCTGCATAGCCCAAAACATTAGTGCCCCCGATGCCTCCATAATCACGAAATCCGCAGCCGAATGGGCCAAAGCAATACCTGTGCTGGGCAAGGTTCCGGCGGTATTTTTGATGTTGGGGTAGGAATTAAATAACCTCTAGTAAAAGATTTGCATCAATATTTATTTCGTGATGAACCGATTTTAGAAAGTCGATATCAGGTCTTTGCTTGCCATTCATTATTAGTGATAGTTTGGTATCGCTTACATGAAGTTTACGGGCAAGGTCTGTTTGCTTCAATTTCAGCTCATACATTTTCATCTCAATGATTCCGGCAAAGGTTCTAGGCGGTTCTATTACATACTTCTTTTGTTCAAATGCCTGGGCCAAAAGAGCCAACTCCCTAATTTCGGCCAATTCACTTTTACTTACATTTTCGCTCCCTTTGGCCATGAGTTCCCCAATCCTATACATTGCTGCATTGAAATCATCTTCTGTATTTACCATTTTTCTTGCCATGTACTTGTTGATTTCAAAATGAATAATAGGCAAATTATTGATTTTTTAGAAATTCTAAAATTTATTTAGAATTTCTAAAAATTACCTCCCCCTCCTACCCTTCCTTTTATCCCCCACTAATCCCAAAAACCAGCAGAAATAAAATAGGCAAGTAGTGCCACATACCCCCAGGTTTCATCACCAAAACCGGCCACTAACAATACAAAAAAAACAGCAAGAATACAAGGTGAGCCGCATATAGATATACTAACCCTCATTAGATACCCTCCTCAACTTTTACTCAAATTCGCCCCTACTTATTGCTCTTTATTTTGCGAAGTACATTTATTCTGGTTGTGCTATCCCGATCTCCCATTGATCCCTGGTCTACCACTAGTTCATACTCGGCAATTTCTTCATCACCGCAGTTGCAATCGCAGTTTTTTGGTTTGTAATCCTCGGCTTGTTGCAGCTTTTGGGAGGCTGATTTCACACTGTCGGTATAGGCTTCTACTATTTTCGTTACAGTGTTCAGGCTATCTGCATTTCGTTTCCGCAGGCTATCTATTGCCTTTATTTCATTGGCATTTTTCGACTCGCCAAGGCTGAAATTCAAGCCATTTATGTCCAATTTGGATATGGTTATTTGGGTTTCTTCGTAGGTTTTTATACTTAGCTCAACACTTATATTTTGCTGTTGGGCAATAGTAAATTCATTGATCCCAAAAAGAACATTACCCTCACTTTCACCCATACCCAGCACATAGGCTTTCGCATTTAGCGGCAGGGGTATCTTACCATTTTTTGTGTAGAAGAAGTATACATCACTATCAGTGGATTTTATTCCTTCCAATAGTATTTTTTCATTGGGAATGGCCAGGTATATGGCGGCACTTGTTTTATACTTCCCTACAATGCGCACAATTAATTCCCTGTCTTCAAAACCCGGCAGCCCTTTTGTGAAAATATCAAGATTATACCACCCAAAGGTTTCAATTTTGAACTGGTAATATGTACAATCAGGCCGCTTGTAATCATCAGATGCTCCACTGAGTTCATAAATTAAAGAGAGGTTAGACAGTGGATTATTCGGCCTGGTATTTCGTATGGGGAGATTTGTGTCAATGGTATTTTTATATGCCAATACCCTTCCATTCTCGGTTATAAGGTCTATTTTCCTAATACTATCATCATAATTTTTTGAAATTAACTGCTGGACCTTTGTTTCAAATGTTTGCTTCGCTTTATTCAATTGAGCCAAACCTTCAATGCGTAGGTTTTTAATGGAATCATAAACCTGGCAACTATCATAGCTTTTCTTGTAATCACCGACAGTAGACGGGTCTATAAAGCTGCTACTGTCATTAATAAACCGGAATAGGCTATCATATTCTTCATGGCTAAGGTTTGGGAATACAGGGTGTTGCATTCTTCCCCACCGTTCGTTTAGACACCTGGTATACCTGTCCGTGTGTAGCAAAGCCCTCCAATCTGATATAAACATACCCATCCAGGCCGGGTCTCTGTTTTGGGGGATATGTGCCAGGGCCGGACCGGTGGCATCCTTATCAATTTTGTGGCATGAGGCACAGTTTCTTTGGAAAACACCAGCACCACTTGTAAGGCCTAATGAAGTATTTGCATTATCGAGGTTGGTGGGTAATATCCAGTCTAATGAACTATCGGCTCTATAATTTCCTTTAAACAATTGCATTCCCTTTTTTTTGAATTTGGCAGGGATGGATATGCTTATCTTTTTGGTGATGGTTACATCTCCAACAACCGCCGGGAAGATTTCTATCATACCCCCACTGCTCAATGGCTCGTCGCCTGACTTGGTGACAAGGCGGCCATTAATCATATCAGCAATTGTAAGAGCCTCCCTGATACCTATTTTGGCAATATCGCCTTTTTTGCACTTAAGACTATTGGCCGGGATCTCAATAATTGCTCCTTCTTTAGTGACTATTACAGTGTCCCGTGTGGTATTTATAGAGAAATATTCTTTAGGCAGATTGTTGGTGGCTGCTGTCTTTATTGATTTGCTATTGCATGCCAGTATCAAGCCAATGCATAACAAGACAAGGATAATGCGGTTTTTTGCCATAAAATATCTATTTACTATTTATGCTAAAATAGGAAATAGGTAACCCAGTTTTTTAATATTTAAATTAGGTCCTCAAGGCTAATCATTATCCTCTCTAAGACTTTCGGGCTCAATTTGCCCCTTAACAATTCATTAAGGCCTCCTAAAGTCTGGAAAATCCAATTCCATCTTGCTGAAATCTAAGGGCTGGCAAGCAGCAAAACCGTCTGTAATATAGGACAGTATTGAGAAATAATAAATTCACTAATGAAAAATAAAATTTTT
The DNA here is from genome assembly GCA_947456055.1 of Chitinophagaceae bacterium. Classification (GTDB taxonomy): domain Bacteria; phylum Bacteroidota; class Bacteroidia; order Chitinophagales; family Chitinophagaceae; genus Nemorincola. The sequence continues at coordinate 3,567 of CANGSR010000198.1, read as the reverse complement.
CGATGATTTTTATATAAATAGTTTTCCGCCATAGAAAATATATTTAACACCGTTATTCAACTTGTTTAAATATAGCTAAATACACACGGATAATACGCTGATTAACTCTTAGTTAGAATTTTTACCGGCTGTAAGTTTGTATTGTCAATTAGCGAATAAAAAGCCTTGGTAAGTAAGAACCAACGAGGTGACAACAAAGGATTTAGGATTTAGTTTTTTTAGATGAATTTTTAAAATTAAAGCAATGAGCCAGATAATGATAACCAGTGCGGATAGCAATAAGACCATAAACGCCATTGTAGGGCAGGAAGTGGGTATTGCCCTAATAGAAAACCCTACAACGGGATACAGGTGGACGTATCATGTTTCAGGGGGCGATATAAACCTTGTAAGTGATGATTATAACCTGCCTAAGGGTTCTGGTGCCGGAGGGGGAGGTACAAGGGTTTTCATTTTTAAAGTAAAAACACAGGGGTTGATAAAATTAGATTTCCAATTATGCCGGGCCTGGGAAAAGGACATTCCCGGTATTGAAAATTTCACAATTAACCTAAGTGTAAAGTAAGTGAGCGATTTCAGTACAATTCATATTTCTTAACTATTAAAACAAAACAAAAATGGGTAACACATTGAAAGATTTACAAGCCAGCCTTGTAACAGCAAAAGCCTCATGGCAGGCAGCTGCTAACGAAATGTCGGCATTGACACCAGAAGTAGCAGCAACAAGATTAGGATTTTCTCCTGCTCCGGGCGACAAAACCCTGGCACAACACGAAGCTACAGCTACAGCCAATTTACAGGTACACCTGGCTGCTATGGCTGTAAAGACACTAACAGTTATTCCAATATCAAAAGACTGGCGCAATGTAGGTGGACGTAATTTTATCACTCCGGTTAAGAACCAGGGAAGTTGTGGTTCATGCGTAGCATTCGGTACAAATGCAACTATCGATGCTGCTATGCGTATAGTTACAGGTATTGCAGTTAATGATGCAAATGGCCACATTGTACCAGATTTGTCTGAAGCACAAATGTTCTATTGCGGTGGTGCGGCACAGGGCCGTAACTGCGGCAATGGCTGGTGGCCAACCGGACCCAATGGTTCTTTTGAATATGCAAAAGTTCATGGCTTGGCCCCTGAAAGCTGCTTCCCTTATACAGCAGGCAACCAACCATGTAAACCATGTGCAAACCAGGCTAATTTATTAACACATATCAGTGCATACCACGTCCTGACAAATGCTACTGACATGAAGACCTGGTTGGCCCAAAGAGGTCCATTGGAAACATGTTTCACAGTTTATAACGATTTCTTCTCTTATTCAAGTGGGGTTTACCATCACGTATCTGGTGCAGTTGCAGGTGGCCATTGCGTATGCGTTGTTGGGTATAATGACACCCTTAAGGCATGGTTATGCAAAAACAGCTGGGGTACAGGTTGGGGTATCGGCGGTTATTTCTGGATTGGTTATGGCCAGTGCGGTATCGATAGCCAAATGGTAGCTGTTGATGGATTTACTAATATTAATCTGGTTCCATAGTTTCGTTCCTAAGTAATAAAAAACAGGCTACTCCTAAACCGGGGTAGCCTGTTTTTTTTCTGCTAACCGTTTACAAGCAATCATTCTAAGCTTCGTTTAAAAAAACCACAAATTTTATTTTACCTTTAAAAATTCATCAAAAACTATTTTTTAGCTTTACCGCATTGTATTTTGCAACATGGCACAGAAAATAAATAACCAACCTGCGAACAATAATAGCAGGCAAGCACAAAACCCTGCCGCAAGAACCAGACCGCAGGCCTCCGGACAGGTCCGTGCCCAGGCAGGTTCAGGCAATGCCACTACTACAACCAATGCTGGTTTTCTCGACCAGTATGGCAAGTTGATTATTCCTTTGGTTATTGGGGTGCTTACCTTTTTGAGCCTTAAGACTATCATAAATAATAAACTCACCAATTGGGACGACCTGGGATATATTATTACCAATCCGTTGATAAAAGATAGTTCGGCTGAGGGTATTAAACGTATACTTGGGTTTTATGGCCTGCAACAGGCCTGTGTGATGGGTAACTACCATCCGTTTACCATATTGCTTTACATGATTGAATACAGCTACCAGGGACTTGAGCCAATGATTTACCATCTGGATAGCTTGTTGCTTCATGTACTGTGTACTATTGCAGTATATTATTTCACTAAGGTTTTTACCGGTCGCACGGTTGCAGCCACCATCACGGCATTATTGTTTGGCCTACACCCAATGCACGTAGAGTCGGTAGCATGGGGGGCTGGGCGTAAGGATGTGCTTTATGGCTTGTTTTATGTGCTTTCCTGCACCACCTATATCAAGTATATACGTGCTGAAAAGAAGGATAAAGCCAAATGGTATATAGCTGGGATAGTATTATTTGCCCTTTCATTGTTGGCAAAATCTGTTGCGGTAACACTGCCTGTTACCTTGTTTTTATTCGATTATTTTGAAGGTAGGGATCTGTTTAAGGTAGATGCCACTGGCAAGAAAACACCAAATATTATGTTGGTGGTAGAAAAGATACCTCATTTCGGGCTTTCTTTATTGTTTGGTTTATTATCCATTTGGGCGCAAAAAGACATTGGTGCGCTCGCCTCGCTTGATGCTAATTTTAATGTGATAGAGCGTGCCGCACTTGGTTGCTATGCTTTGACCAATTACCTGTGGAAGGTGGTAATACCTGTAGGTCTGGTTAATTTCTACCCTTACCCATTAAAGATAGGCGATGCCCTTCCTGCAATGTATTATAGCTATCTGGCTATTGTAATCGGGCTACTTTTTGTACTGTGGAAGTTTGGACGGAAAAATAAGGTGGTGCTATTTGGGGTAGGCTTTTTCCTCATTAATATTGTACTGCTCCTTCAGTTCCTGCCAGTGGGTGGTGCTATTATGAGCGACCGTTATGGCTATATTCCTTATCTGGGATTATTCTTGATGGCCGGCTGGTTTGTATCTGATTTTTTTACCGATCCTGCCAAAGAAGGTACAGGCAAAATGGTATTTGGTGCAGCTGTGGCTTATTGCCTCATATTAGGTTATGCTACCAATGAGCGGGCTAAGGTTTGGTATGATTCTATAACCATGTGGAAAGATGATGCCGAAAAACACCCTGACGGACCTGTGGCTTATTTCTACCTTGGGCAGGAATATTTTACCCGTTATGAGGCATCTACCAACCCAAATGAAAAGAAGATGCTGGGCGATTCCAGCCTCTATTTCTTCAATATGTCGATGGCACGCAAGCCCGACTATATTAATCCCCTTATTTGTATAGGTGAATTGCAGCGTAATTATGGCCTGATAGATGATGCCAAGGCTACATATTACAAGGCGATGAAGATTAGCAAAACCAATGAAAGTGTGTATCTGGGTCTGGGTGTAGTATTCAGCATCAAGCACCAGTTTGACAGTGCCAATATTTGTTTTAAAGAGGGAATAAGGCTCAAAGCTTATTTCCCTGAGGGGCATAGTAACTATGCCAATTACCTGGATATAGTAGGGAAGGTTGACTCATCACTGATAGAATATGCCTAC
>CANGSR010000197.1 GCA_947456055.1 Chitinophagaceae bacterium | reverse complement strand
AGCACCTGTTGTTAGATTGGTCAGGTTAGCATAATTCCAGATAAGAGTATCGCCTGAAACCGCATCAGCAGGATAAGGGCTAAGACCTGGATTATAAATAACACGACTATCTTTTACCAGTTTCATTTGGCCTGAAGCTGAATCACAACCCGTATTGCTTACAGTAGGGTGTAAGAAAAATGGTCTTGATGGCTGTGCGAATAAAGGAGAACCTGACCAGCATTCCACATCTACACTACTACTGCATTCTAGTGGAAAATCTACACCAGAACGTGGTAAAGTAGTGAGGGTATAAGCACCAGTGAAGCAGGAAGAAAGCGGGTAAACGAAATAATAATCAGGAGGTAGCGTGACATCATAGCTGGTCATCCATGAGCTTTGCACCTTCTGAGTGTATAAACCACTTGAATTTGAGTTGGTCATCCACGTTCTTGATGATGGGCCAAGACCAGTAAGATGAGCAGTAGTAGTTATTTGCATATAATTAAGAGCTACATCACCGCCATCATAAACGCAATTGCCATTATTGTCTATATAAGTCCTACCAGTTACATCACCATAAATACATGGGTTAGTTACTAAAAGCGAATAAAAATTCATGATGCCATTAATGGTGTCCGCACCTGATACAAGTTTCATTACAGGACCAAGGAAATTAGCTGCGGAGCCTGATAACTGGTCATCAGTTACGTAATTCATATACATAGGTATAGGCAACGTTACATGCCATGCAGTATCACCAGTGGTATTACCAGCCCTGGCTGTAATAATATGGGCGGAAGTATCAACTACCCAAACAGAATCGCCCATAAAAGAGTTGTGGATGGTTATAAAGAACATTGGGTTACAAGTAGATGCACATTGCGCTGAGTCATGCGACATAATGACACTTCTTGTAGCCTCAATATCACCATGTATATAGGTTTGGGCTTTAGCACTTGTAGCTGCTATCAATGTAATTGCTAACAGAAAGAATCCGAGGAAAAGTTTTTTCATAAAGTCAAATTTGGAGGTTGGAGCCATTTTCTTGTCCTAAAATTAGTGCATTTATTTTAGATAGGAAATATTTCCTATGTTTTTTCTGAAGAAATCACTTTCTTTTTTGCTATTTTCAACCAGGGATTAATAAAAAAAGAACCAGGATTTCCCTATCCATCCGATTAGGTATATCCTGGTTGCAAAAACTATGTGTAATTGAGTTCGTCCGATTCTTATCTTATCAAGGTCAGATTTCCCTTATAAACATCATCCGGCATATCGGGCCTACCAATAACAATAACGTAATTGTAAACACCCACATCCTGCATCACCCCACCAAAAGCGCCATCCCAGCCATTACTCTCGCCATTTACCGAATGGTAAACCTTATCGCCCCACCTGTTGTATATGCTCATTTCCACTAGTCTGTTTAGTCCCAGATTACCTACCCTGAAGATATCATTCAGGCCATCGCCATTGGGAGTAAATGCCGATGGAATAAAAATATCGCCTGTATGGGTAAGATTTATGGTCACCTTGGCTGAGTCAGTACAACCATGGTTATCCATACCATATACGGTATATGTGGTAGGAATTTGTGGTGTGGCAATAGGGTTATTTATGTTTGGATTATTCAGGCTGCCATCGGCAGGGGTCCACATGTATTTTATGGCATTATCAGCGTTAAGCTGTATGCTGCTGCCAAAAGGTATTGTTTGGCTTAGGGTGACATTGGTAAGCGAGACCGAAGAAAAGAATACCGTAACATTTGTAGAACTATCTCCTGAACATCCTGATGCATTAGTCACAGTTACAGAATAAGTACCCTGATTGCCACCCTGAGCATGATTAATTAGCGGATCCATTACAGTTGAAGTAAAGCCATTGGGCCCGGTCCAGTTGTAAATGTAGTCAGCACCTGACGGCTCGGTTGACAACTTGATTGTTGAATTTAAACATATTGATTGGTCAGCACAGGGAACTACATATAATTTAGGGAATACCGTTACTGTTACTTCGGTATTAGCAATACAATTACCATGAGGACTAGATGCTGTTTCGGTAAGTGTATATGTTGTAGTAACCGTAGGGGTGGCAACTGGATTATTTATAGTAGGATCGCTTAGGTTTGATGAAGGTGACCAAATGAGACCTACACCAGGATCAGTTGTTGCATTCAAAACAACCGAATTGCCTATGCATAAAAAAGTATCATTGGTAAGAATGTTGGGAACGGGATTAATAACTGTAACGCTTACCGTGCCGGTGGTTACGCACCCACTTGTAGAGCTAACAGTGACTGTATAAACAGTAGAGGTTGCAGGAGTAGCAATAGGATCGGGTACTGTATTATGGTCAAGACCCGCAGATGGACTCCATACAAAAGTAGCACCTGTACCACCGCTAACCCTGATATGAAAAGATGAACCAATACATAAGGTATCAGCAGGTGTAAGGATATTGATAGCAAGTGAAGCCAATATAACATTTAAGGTTCTTATGATTGCAGGGCAGCCCGAATTAGGCAATGTAGCTGTAACTGTATAGGTAACAGGCCCTGTAGGTAAAGCAATTGGTTGCATGATGGTGGTACTACTCAAAGTAGCTCCGGGTGCCCAAACATAGGTAAGGCCAGTAGTTCCTGATACGCGAATCTGGAATGTTTGTCCAGGACAAATTGCTGTATCGGAAGTAAGGATGCGAACCGAAGGTGTATCCATAATATTCAAACTGATGCTATCAGCAACACCACAACTTAATGGAGAAATAAGATAGATAGTTATTGTTTTAGTACCACCAGGAGGTGTAGGGATACCACTTACATTAATCAAAACACTATCGCTTCCGGCAACAATAGTTGCACTATCGGGGCTGCTAAAATCCACATTATGAATACCTGCCCCTCCAAAAGTAAAATGTACTGTTTTGTTGGTTCCTGACACTACTGCACTACGCACCTTAATAGTTGCGGGAGAACAACCTTTTACAATAGTATGCGCCACACCGTTTATGGTGTGGCCAATAGAATCTAAATGCTCGAAATGGTAGGAATTGGTAGAAAGGCTTCCTGCTTCAATAAATACACCCGAATCATAAATGCGGTTACCTGCGTCGCATATAGCCATTTTCAGGTGGTAGGTATTGCAGGGAATAACATCATGAATGGCCTTCATTTTCACAGTATAGCCTTTATAGGTTAATTGGGTACCGCCAGTATTATCATAAAAATAGCTGGTAAAAGGCGAACCTGGCCCCATTGCAGTGCAATTGGCCAATGTTAACCCTGTACCAGGTGTTCCACTATTTACACTATTTACTGTCACAGGGATGGTAGTGCCAGGAATAAGGGCCATATTAACAGTGCCAACAATACCTGGGCCTGAAATGAAAAAAGCAAATGCATCATTATAAGGGCCACAAGTAGAGTGGTTGTATTCTTCAGAACCAAATTGGTAATTGAATTTTACAGTATCGCCTATAGGAACGAAATCAAATTCCAGTGCACATGCATCATAGGTGGTAGCCATAGCCAGGGTAGCCAGGGTAGGGTCTCCTGTAGTGCCAATATTGCTACTTGCCAGGAACGTCTCAAGACCGGCAGCCTGCACAGCACTACCTGTACATAAAAGTATACCACTATCAATAGTGAGCGGGGTAGCTGTAGAAATAAATGTGCCATTTGCAGTACCACCACATGTAAGAATAGGGGAAGTAATGGTAATACCTGGGCCAGCCAATTTTGACGCCAAAATAGCGGCAGTACGCCCCGGGGTAACTACCAACTGGCCAGAAACATTATATGAAATGAAAATAACTAATGTAAAAATTTGAGCCAGCAATACTTTAAGAAAATTCATTGCCTATTGTTTTTTGCAAAATTATGACCCTTGTATTAAGCCAATATTATGATTGCGTGAACTACTAGTGTATACACGTTCAGCAATCTTCTGCATAATCAAAAGGTCAGATGTATATCAACCTGACCTTGATTAGGACAATTGTTTCAAATTTCAGAACAACACTTGAAAGGAGGCAATGTAAATTACCTGTTTCATAACCAATTCACCAAAAACTGGAATATGGTAAAATAAAACTGGCAGGCCATACAAAAATGACCTGCCAGTTGTTTATCATTCTAAAAAATAGCTTGTTTATTCCACCACAAATTTCTTAACCATCCTTTGGTTATCTGCATCCATAATTTGCATATAATAAATTCCTTTGGGCCATAATGCTACTGATATTTCAGTTTGGTTATTAATAGTGCCTTTCCAGGTTTGCTGCCCTATTGAATTGTAAACCATAGCCTGCATATTGCCCTGCACAGATACGTGTAGTATATTAGTAGTAGGTACCGGGAATAGTTTCACCTCACTCATTGCAATTTTGGTGTCAGCTATACCCGATGTTACAGGGAATGATGAGTTATAAGTAACTGTGAAATTCTTTGAATTCACATTGAAGAATACATTATTGCCACCCTTTACCTTGAAACGGGCTGCTGCCGTGGTTGCTGCCGGGTTAGGCACTGTAATAGTTGCAGTACCTGTATTTGGGAAAGAACCAATATGGTAATACCAGCTATTACCACCATCAAGCGACATGTAGATATCCACATTTGTAGCACTTATTGGGGCTACATTAGTACTCACCACATTCCAGGTCACGGTTTGTGAGCTATGGCCTGCATAGCTAATGCCTGTAGTACCCTGGCTGGTAACAGTAAAGCCTGAAGTTGTATTAATGGCATGTAAGGTTATCCTGTCATCTGGTACAGTGATACATCCGAAATTGTGGTAAATATCCCTGAAGGTACAAAGGAAGTGTAAATCCCTGGCCACATCAGGCACTCTCTCGCCTTCTGCTGCTTCTATACCAGCATCGCTAAGTGTACCTGCAAGCACCATGCTCATCTTCGGGAAAATCCTTAGCCTTGAAGGGGTCGGATTAAACGACCTGAATAGTGGGCCTGCAAGGTGTGTATTTACAAAACGGGCACCTACATCGCCCAGGTCCCATTGCTCCCAGCAATATAGTGTAGCCGAGTCGGCAACCGAATCAGTAAGCACTGGTGCATAGAGCTCGAACGGGGTAAGGAAGGGAATAGAATAAGATGCTGTGAATGGTGCGTATTTCACCAGTTTATTCCCAGTTGCTGTTTTCACTGCACATCCATCACCATCGGTGCTAATGTAGGTCTGGATTTGCTCCAGATTTACTGTATGAAAATAGGGGTCGCTATGCAATTGCAGGTCATCGGGGTCGCAAATACCGGCATAACCCATAATAGTGCTACCACTACCCGGCTCATAAGCCGTAGGATTATTGATATTACCACAGCAGCAGCTACCATCTAACCCATTATTAAATGGGTGGTCGCCACCATGCTCATGACCCATTTCATGTGCCACATAATCAACATCAAAACCATCACCTACAGGGGTAGAACTACCTGTAACACTTGATGCTTTGAAACCTGTTGCACAAATAACACCAAGGTCAGACAGGCCACCGGCCCCTGTGGTAAATACATGGCCAATATCGTAATTAGCATTACCTATCCTGCCATCACAAACCAATTGATTTTGATCTATACAAGCACTTGCATTGGCATCAATAGTATTGAATGGGTCAGTTCCGTTTACAGTTCCTGTAGCCTTTGTCCATATTAGTGTATCTTCATTAGCCACAAATACCATGTTTACGCTTACCTCACGCTCATATACACCATTTACACGGTTCATCGTTGTAGTCATCTTACTAAAAGCCTGAGCTATTGTTGGCGTAGTTAATCCTGTGGCAGCACGGCAATAAAAATTGTCGGCCGATAGGGCTAACCTGTAGGTGCGCAACTGGTAACCGTTCACAGTTTTGTATTGCAACTTTGGTAACCCCTTTTGTAAAATGTCCATACTACTTTCGTGGGTCGGACTAATTTCATTATTACTATGCACCAGGCATTTCATGCGTTGGTTGATAGGGCGTGTTTCTTCGCTTTTATAATGCACCATATAATATCCATCATGGTAATTATCATATGGGTCAATAAATGAGGTCTTATCGCCATCAAATACCATGGCATGAAAGCCATAAACAGTAAAATCCAGCTTGGCAGTTACTCGTGCATCGTCTACTGCCCGTGCCGTATAGGTTTTAATTTCAGGATATTTATTGGCCAGCACATCGGGCATCATAGGGGTTTGCCAAACAATAAAATCCCTGAAACTACCATCAGGCATAGGCAATGATATTACCTGGCCATTATCCATGTCATTTGAAAGTGAATTAAGCTGCATTTTTAAGGGAGCCTCATCCAGTGTAAATACCATGAAATTGTTGGGGTGCATTACCTGTAAAGCTACAGGAGCCATTTCCCTATCTATTTTTGTCCAGCTACCTATAGCATAAGTGGCTATTGGTGACAAGAAACCAAACACTAGCGCAATTTTCAGAACTGTTTTTTTCATTTTTTTTGAGATTTTTGAGAAAGGTCCAGGTTATGTTATTATGAACAATGATGCAATTTATTTATTTCCCTGAAAATGAACCATAATAAATGTTTATGGTAACAATGGGAAATATTCCAGATTAGACTTTGTAAAAAAACAACAGTTTAGCTCAGGATCTATAGTTTGATACATATTTACTGAACATTCTATAAGTTTATGGGATTAAGCATTTTATCATCCAGCCTCCGCTAATCCAGTACAAACTTCCTGACAATAGCCTTATTGGTAGAGTCAAGGAATTTAATAAGATAAACTCCCCTGCCCAAATTGTCTGTCTGTATAGCTGTTTTACCATTTACCATACCCTTTGCCACCGTTTGTCCTACCGAATTATAAATTACATAATTCAAAAGCCCCTTATTTCCCGAGGTAATATTTAAGACACTTTTGGTGGGTACAGGGTATATAGTGGCATCGTCTCCGGTGCCCTCACTATGGTTGATCTTGAAATTGTACTTATTAACATTGAAAAATACATTTCCTGCCCCTTTCACTTTCAGGCGAGCCTGGGTAATAGTGGTATCAGGATTGGGTAACTGAATATAGCCCGAACCTGTATTGGGTATTGAATCCAAATGGTAGGGCCAGGTATAACCACCATCTGTTGACAGGTAAACATTTACATAGCTACACGATATTGGGGACTCATTGGTTTTTGCCACTGTCCAGTTGAGCAAATGCCCCGTACCGCCAACATATGTCTGTGTAGAATCATTGAAATTACTTACAGAAAAGCCAACTCCGGTATTTACAGCATCCAGATGAATCCGGTCATCAGGAACCGATATGCAGCCATTGCCATTTAAAATATCCCTTACTGATAAAATAAAATTAAGGCTTCGGGCCATATCAGGTACTTTTTCACTTTGGTGTGCCTCAGTACCAACCTCGCTCAGTATCCCTTTGAGCACCAAAGTATCCCTGGGAAAAATCCTTGTTGGCGATTTAGAAGGATTATAGGACCGAAAAATAGGCCCTGCGAGGTGTGTATTTTTAAAACTCTTGCCCCCATCACCCAGGTCATATTCCTCCCAGCACCAGGTAATTGATGTATCTGGAATTGCATTAGTTGGAGATTGTGCGGTTAATTCAAAAGGAGTTAAATAAGGAATTGAGTAAGATGCACTAAAAGCAGGTAAGGCCACTGGTATATTACCTGTAGCTGTTCTTACAGCACATGAATTACCCAGTGTGGCAATAAATCCCTGTATCTGATTCAAACTTATAGCATGAAAATAGGCATCGGTATGGGGCTGTATATCATCAGGGTTACATATTCCTGCATAGGCCATAATGGTGGATCCGCTACCAGGTTCATAAGCTGTTGGCAAGTTGATATTACCACCACCGCAAAATCCATCCTCACTATTAAAAGTATGGTCGGCATTAAATTCGTGGCCTATCTCGTGGCATACATAATCTATGTCAAATCCATCTCCCATAGGGCTTGCATCACCGGTTACGCTCATAGCTTTATACCCATTCTGGCAAACAACCCCAATTTGGGAATATCCACCAGCACCCGTAGTGAATACATGGCCTATATCGTAATTGGCATTACCAATTCTTTTATCACATACAACCTGGTTGATGGGCAGGCAACTTCCCGCCAGATTATCAACAAATGAAAAAGTATCGTGGCCATTTTTACTTCCATATTCGGTAGTCCAGATTAATGTGTCTTCATTAGGTACCAGTTGCATTGTTACCGAAAACTCACGCTCATATACCCCGTTCACCCTGTTCATGGTAGTTACCATTTTACTCAGCACCTGAGCTATGGTAGGGTTTGAGGAACTGGTCACGGTTTGGGCGTACTGGTGGTCGCAAGCCAGTGCCAGCCTATAGGTTCTTAATTCAGTGCCGTTTGATATACGCTGGGCTGATTTAAGGCCTATATCAGGTATTTGGTGGCTTGCATTAGTTCCTGTACCTCCCTGGGCGCAGGCCAATAATTTGCCTTTTGGTCTTACTTCATCTTTCTTAAGGTGAAACCTGCAAATACCCTCAGCAGGATCCCCATCCTGGTCTATAAGGGCAATATTAACCCCATCGAATATGATTGCGTGAAGCCCATATTCAGTAAAATCTATTTTGGCAGTAATATTCCTGTTATCCACAGCCTCGGCATTGTAGGTGCTAATGGAGGGATACTTTGATGCCAAAACATCACTAAGAATTGGTGTACTCCATATCCTAAACATACGGATACTCCCATCTGCCATTGGCAGGTCAATAAGCTGATTTTCAAAGGCTGTAGAAGTGGTGGCATTGAGTTGTTGCCTTACCACAGCCATATCTACACTATAGTAGGCATGAGGAATATAAAGCAATGAATTATTAGTCGAAACTCTGCTCCCCGCAGGCAGTTTTTTCCAACCAATATTAGCAGAAGCCTGGAATCCTGTGAAAACAGAACAAAATAGAACAAGGTAAAATAGAATACACTTCATGCCATAGAAATTGAAATAAAAACAAGGCTTAACATCATCTAAAAAATGATAACGTAAAACCTTAAGGCAAATTATGAATTCTGCACGAATTTATAGGATATAAATAATTCCACTACACGAAATAACCGTTATTTCTTAAATACCTGAGTTTCCCCCACATTTTATACACTACAGGCTAAAAGTGAAGCTGGGTTTGCAGTTTCACTTTTTTTATGTTTCTTTGTAGTGTATAAATTATACACTACATGGCATTTATCCGCAAAATCAAGAAAGGTGACGCTATTT
>CANGSR010000196.1 GCA_947456055.1 Chitinophagaceae bacterium | reverse complement strand
GGCATAAACCAGGGCTTTGCCACTGGTAGCCGGGGTAACAGGAGGGAAGAACCCTACATTATAAAAATACCAGGCTGCCACAAGTAGCATCACCGTATATACCCCCATATAGGTACTACGGTTCTTGCGAATCTTTAGTAATTGCACACTAATTAATAGGGATAAAACCAGATTCACGAACATCATCAGGTAGAGCACAAAACTCTCAGCCCCATCATGTTCATAAACATATATCCTTATCATGGTGGTAAACTCATAGGCAGGTATGTGGGGGTTTAATGACCATATATAATGTGAGCAGGCATAAAATGCCATCCATAATACCGCACTTACAGAGATAGTAGAAAGCAATACTTCTGAAAACCTAAACTTATCATCACCGGGTAAGGCATTTGTATTTTCAGGGGCGGGTTTAAGTATTGGGAGGGCAAAGACACCAGCCAGAATCAATAAAAACAAAACCACAAATATGCCCGACTTATTCTGATTTTCAATCGCAGAGTCAATATTTCCAATATCCTCTGTCAGGTTTTTCTCAGGATTGTTCTTTTTTACAATGTCTACCAGTCCTTTCGCCTCTTTCCATTTGTTGGCATTCATGTAGCTTACAAAGAGGTCGTAATAAACCGCTGTAATATTGGGGTCCATCTTTATGGCTTTCTCCCCATATTTCACAGCACTCTCCCAATCCTTCATTGTAGCATTCACATGGCATAGGTAATAATAGGAGACTGCATTTTCCTTTTGACCTAAAGCCTGGTCCAGGGTTTTAAGGCACTCATCATATTGCGCCTCATTGAGTTGCTTAAGTGCAAGATTATTAAGCTCCTGGCATTTTGCATCATTGCCTTGTGCACCTGCATTGAAGGTTGTAATAAGAAACAATAAGATTATGCCTACATATTTACACACGCTCCTACCCACTCCCTTTACCGGAAATACCAACTGTGAATTATTCATTATTGTTACTTATTTTTCTAATATAATACCCATATTACCTGCCGAAATGGACAATGTTTTATTGTACATTCCTAAAGCCTTGAATAAGCCTCTCCAAAAACCTTTGAAAGGTAATGGCGCCATTCTTACCCAATAACTATACGGATAACCATTTTTCAAGTCGAACACTGATACCACCTTATAACCAGCTTTCTTACACAGTTCAGGTAGATTTTCCTTATTAAACAGATAGATATGCTCCACATCAATGATTGGCGACTTTTCACCAAACACCTTAGCCTGTAGTGCCTTGGTATTGTGCATAATCAGGTACGCATGACCGCCTGGTTTAGTATTTTCATACATGTTCTTCAGCATACCTAGTGGGTCGCTAAGATGGTCCAGGGTCTGAAAACAAGTAATAAGGTCGAAATAATTGGCAGGATACAAGCCCGGACCATAAAATCCAGTATAGAAATTAGATTGTATATCTTTGCGGGCTATTTCCTTTGCCTCAGTACTAGGCTCACAACCATATACCTCATCATAACCATTATCCTTCAGCACCTCAAGGAAAAAACCATTACTACACCCAATATCCAGTGCCTTCTTGGTAGTCCATGATTTTACATACTTAGAAATAGGATTCCAGTAATCTCTTTTAATGAACTCTGTTTGCTCACCAAAAGTTACAAGGCTAGCCTTATACAATTGGTTAAGCGATTCATCATCTAATATCTGACGAGAAAAAATCAATCCGGTCTTCTGACACTTCACCATTTCGTAGTGAAAATGCTCAGTTGTTCTGCGGGCAGAAAACACTTCGGCATTAAGGTCTTCATCCCTGAAATTTTTCTTATAGAGTACAGGATGGGTTGCAGCATCAGTACCATTGCAAAAAAGGCACTCTTTGGTTATATAATTGTACTTCGCCATTAATTGTATGTTTTTTAGTTTTTCCAGTGGTTTTAAAAATAATTTAGCTCCAGAAATAAATTCAACCCAATACTTTCTCAAAAAACTGAGAAAAATGAGCAGTATCCTAATTTAAGAAGCCGAAGTAACAAAGATAATTGGATTTTTGAAAGTCAGTTATCCAAATAACAATGAAATAATTAAACACTTTTTTGAATGCACCCTAAAAAACAGCATTTATGGCGGTTTGATAAGTGTTTGCCCCCATCCCCTTTCATGGAAATCGGTTCAACACAATGGTATTTTAAAGAATAAAAACAACACATTATTACACAATTTGTGCAAAACTAGTGATGGTTAAATATTGGAACATTGTATCTTGTCTCCAAATATTCAGGAAAAATCAATTTTATGGTTTATAACCTTAGTAGTACTAATAATCTGGTTTCCTGTTGGGTAAGGGAACTGCGTGATGTAACAATACAAACCGACTCTGCCCGGTTCAGGAGAAATATGGAACGTATTGGTGAAGTGGCTGCTTACGAGATTAGTAAATTACTCGATTACCAAAAGGTGGCCATAGAAACACCGATTATGGGAACAGTAGGACTGGAACTAGCATCCCAGCCTGTATTGGCAACCATAATGCGTGCTGGCCTTCCACTTTACCAGGGAATACTCAATTATTTCGACAAGGCAGACAGTGCCTTTATTGGAGCTTACCGAAAGCACAATAATGATGGATCCTTCGTAATTGACCAGCACTATATGGCCAGCCCATCGTTAGATGGAAGGCCGCTGATTCTTGCCGACCCTATGTTGGCTACAGGTGCATCAATGGTTTTAGCATTAAAATCGTTGATTGAATATGACCAACCCACCCAGTTGCACATAGTTTGTGCCATAGCAAGCAAGGCTGGAATAGAGTATTTAGAAAATAATTTCCCCAATGCGCATATTTGGGTGGCAGCAATAGATGAAACTTTAAATTCAAGTGCTTATATTGTGCCGGGTTTGGGTGATGCCGGCGATTTATCGTTCGGAAAAAAAAGGCAGCAATAGACCCAACCAAAATAAATTTGCCTATGTCTTGTATATAAGCAGGATTTAGTGTAATTTTCCATGTCGGATTTTATGTGTAATTTGTAAAGACGAAAAAATGAAGAAATTAATACTTGGAATAAGTGTAGCAGTGATGCTTTCTATGTCAGCAAAAGGGCAGGATATTCACTTTACACAATATTTTACCTCACCACTTACATTAAATCCGGCTATGACAGGCTTAGTAACAGAGGATTTAAGGTTAGCAGGCAATTACCGTACCCAATGGTCATCAGTATCTCCTAATCCATACACCACTGCAACTTTTTCTTTTGATATTGCGATGCTTAAAAACAAGCTTCCTGATGGGGATGCATTGGGATTAGGCATAATGGCATTAAATGACAAAGCTGGATCTGGTGGGTTGACCAACACTACTATAGGTGGTTCTCTAGCCTACCATAAAGCATTTGGTTTTAACAAGCAACATAGAATTTCCTTAGGCGTTCAAGGAAATATGGTTTCAAAGAAACTTGACTTTTCTAAACTGACATTTGAAGATGGTTACAATTACGGCACCAACACATTTACTCCTGGTATTGGCACTGATCCTAGTATGACATCAAATTCAATATCCTATATGGATTTTAATGGTGGTCTTATGTATTCCGGCAGGGTTTATGACCATGTAACAGCATACTTTGGTTATTCCTATTACCATCTTACACAGCCGGTTGAAACTTTCCTTAAAGATAATACCCATCCAATACACTCCAGGCAGTCCTTATATATGGGTGGTGCTTTCGATCTTAATGAGCGTACAGTGCTTTACTCAAGTTTATTATACCAATCACAAGCATCAGCTACTGAAATTTTGATGGGTAGTGCTGTAGGATTTATTTTGAATCCAGGTCATGACCAGGAATTCCAGAAAAACACTGTATTGTATTTGGGTGGCTGGTATCGTTTTGGCGATGCCCTTGCACCTTACATTGCTCTTGAGTGGGCTAAAATGCGTATTGGCCTTAGCTACGATATTAATCTTTCAAGTTTTACGCCTGCCACAAGTGGTGGTGGTGGTTACGAACTATCATTATTGTTCTTTGGCAGGATCAATAAACACGAAAGAAACCCTGAATATACCTGGACTTGTCCAAAAATATTCTAAACAAAATACCAGTGGGGCGACCTGCTGTAATGAACAAGAAATTTTTAGCTGTTGAATACTTTTCTGTTTTAATAAAAGACTAAAAAATGAAGAGATTACTATTAGGAGTGGGTGTTGCGATGTTGATGGGAGGCTCTGCTATGGCACAGGATATACACTTCACCCAATATTTCACATCACCACTTACACTTAACCCGGCTATGACTGGCCTCGTGTCTGACGACCTGAGGGCTGCTGCTAATTATAGGACCCAATGGTCTACAGTATCTCCTAATCCATATATTACAGGAACTGTTTCATTTGACATTGCTACACTTAAGGGTAAATTACCGGAGGGTGATGCAATAGGCTTAGGCGTTATTGGCCTTTACGATAAATCTGGCTCTGGTGGTCTAAAAAATACTACGTTTGGCTTTTCAAGTGCCTACCATAAGGCTTTTGGCCGTGATAGGATGCAGCATATCTCTTTAGGTATGCAGTTGAATATTGTTCAAAAAACACTTGACTTCCAGAAATTAACTTTCGAAGACCAATACGATAGGAATACGGGCACACTTAATTCTCCAACCCACGAAAATTTCAATAAGGTAGATTTGGCTTATGCCGACTGGAATGGCGGTTTAATGTACTCAGGCAGGATTCATGACCATGTAACTTTATATGCCGGTTATTCTTATTACCACTTGACCCAACCTGTAGAAAGCTTCCTAGGAGATAATCATCAGATCCACTCACGCCAAACAGGTTATTTAGGTGGTGCTATTGATATGAATGAGCATACAGTATTATATGCAAGCGCATTATACCAAAGCCAGGCTGCTGCTACCGAAGTATTATTAGGCACTGCAGTTGGTTTTGTATTGAACCCTGGTCATGATGCAGAATTCCAGAAAAGTACAATCCTTTATTTAGGCGGTTGGTATCGTTATGGCGATGCAATAGCCCCTTATTTGGGTTTGGAATGGTCTAAAATGCGTTTAGGTATCAGCTACGATGTTAATATTTCCAGCTTCACACCTGCTACTGGTGGCGGAGGCGGTTACGAATTATCATTATTATTCTTTGGCAGGATAAACAAACACGAGCGTAATCCTAATTACAGCTGGGCTTGTCCTACTGTATTCTAAAAAATACAATCATTTATATTGAAACCGGCTCCTTGTAGCCGGTTTTGTTTTTGGGCTAAGACCTGTAATAGGTTGCAATATGCTAGTGGTATCTCCTCAAAATCCCAATAAATATCGGTACAGCTTATGATGATTTTGGCAACTACCTGATAATAAGATACTTTTGCACACCTTTTTAATAACAAGCAACAAATTGCAATACAACAATGAATGAACTGATTAATGAAATACTTAAAGACCCGGTATCAAGTCTTATAATCATTGGCAATCTGGTATTGATAGAAAGTCTCTTATCGATCGATAATGCTGTGGTTCTCGCTACCATGGTACTGACATTACCACACAACCAAAGAAAAAGAGCACTTAATTACGGTATTGTAGGGGCTTACCTATTCAGGGGAATCTGTTTGTTGTTGGCTACTTTCCTCATCAAAATATGGTGGTTAAAAGTAGTTGGCGGGGCCTATTTATTATATCTGTTGGTAAAATGGTTTCAAAAAAAGGGAGCCAAGAAAAAAGGTCATGAAGTTCACAAAAAATCGCCCACAGGTTTATACGCAATATTTTCAGGGAAAATAGGACACTTCTGGGCTACTGTAATATCTGTGGAATTAATGGACCTTGCCTTCTCAATGGATAATGTGTTTGCCGCAGTGGCCTTTTCTAACAATATCCTCATTATCCTATGCGGTGTGTTCATAGGTATCCTCGCAATGCGCTTTGTAGCCCAGGCATTTGTAAAACTCATGGAGCTTTATCCATTTTTAGATACCTGTGCCTATATGGTTATCGGTATATTGGGTTTCAAATTGGTGCTTACACTCTATACCCACTACTTCCCTGATTCAGAAGCTACCCATATTCTACATAGCCATATGGCCGATTGGGTAACATCAGGTTTAACTTTTGGAATATTTCTGGTACCTATTATTACCAGCCTGGCATTTAACTATCCGGCAAGAAAAAAGACAAGGCAGGTAAAAGCAGAATAAACTAGACAATTATCATATAAAAAATGCCGGCCATTTAGACGCCGGCATTTTTATTGTTTAAAAAAACCAAGATAAACCTTGAATTACTTTTTATTAGGTGCAGTAGGTGCGGCCGCAGGTATGGCTATTGTGCGCTCATACTTACGCTCGCCATGGCAACCTGGTTGGCAACTACCTCCATTCTCTATTGATTGGTAACGTAAAGGCATTTCCCAACTTCCAAATGGAGCCTTATCATTAATCAGGTGGTCGTTATTTGATCCATGGGGGTTGTGGCAAATGATACAACTCCTGCCCTTTTCACCATTGATATGCACAAAGTGCAGGTTCTTATCACCATTCCGGAAACCAGTGGCTGTGGTATTCTGCCTTTCAATCAAATCGCTCTTATGGCAACTGAAACACAATGCGAAATTCTCTTTTGCAGCCACGGCATAAGACCCTGATGGGAATGGCTTATTGAGCAAGGATGGATTGGTAGAAGCATGAGGATCATGACAACCTATGCAACCAACCTTTTCTATAGCCCCATGTATATTCTTACTTTTTGTCAATATCTGGGCAATATTTGCTACCTTATTGGCACCCGAAGTATAAGTGCGGTCATGACAACTTAAACATAATGCTTTTGTATCCTTTATAAGGAATTTCTTTTCGTGAGATGCATGGGGTGAGTGACAATTGATACATGAGCGCTTATCATTTATGGCACCATGTACAATAGTTGCCTTATCTATTTTCTTCTGCATATCATCATGGCAGTATAAACATAGATTCTGGGGACTTAAATCCAATAATTTATCTTCAGTAGAACTATGTTGGTTATGGCAGTTGAGACAATTGTTGGCAAATGGAGGGTGCACATTTTCCATCTTTATTTCTTCGGCCTGCGCTTTATGGCATTTTAAACATAGTGCAGGTGGTTCTTTTTTCAATAAGCGGTCAAATTCAGAATTATGTGGTTCATGGCATTTTGCACATTCGCCCTTGGCTACCGGTTCGTGCTTAAACCTCTTCTTGGCCGATTCCAGGGTATGGCATTGGGCACATACTTCGCCTGTAGGGTTCTTTTTCAGTAAAAAACTCTCTGGTGAACTATGGGGAGTATGACAGGCCAAACAATTACCTTTCATTACGGGGGAGTGCACCACCCTGCCTGTATTGTTCTCATCATGGCATTTGTAGCACAAGGCAGGTATTTCCTTGGCCATTGTGAACCCCGAAACACCTTTCTGTGGGTGCTGCTGGCCATTGGGAGTGTGGCACTTATCACATCCACGCTTCAGGGCATCATGTACTACTTCCTGCCTAACCAGGCTTGCATGGCAAGTAAGGCACCCTTGGGTAGTATCAATCTGAGCACTCGCATTGAAGAAAAAAACGACAAGAACGGTGAGTAATAATCCTATTTTGCCTGACATAATCACTAATATTTAAATTTTTTAACTGCCTGTATATATACACCCAAATAACTATTCTTCTGGTCGCCCAGATAAACACGGTCGTAGGCATCAAGTCCTGCCACCAAAGTCAATTGCTTAAGGTTCCGGGTCAACTTGGTCCGTATGGAATATAGATCAAGGTTAATCTGCCTTCCCTGCTGCGATTGGTATCCAATATTTACATCCAGTCTGGTACGTTTACTAAAGGAATAAGCCAACATTGCATTGAGGTCCCGATAAATCCGGTGCTGGTCTTCGGTTGGCATTTTATAGTCCCGCCAGTTGGCATTTACCGAATAAAGCAGCCTTGACTTATACCTGCCCTGCCACATAAAATAATACCTCATCATTATATATGGCACCAATGTACTTTGATAATCATCATACTCTGCACCCAGGGTTGCTGTTTTGATTTTGACAGATCCGCCAAATATATTCTCATTCAAATGGTCAAGTATCAGATTATCACTGTTTTTCAAATTGTCGTAACTATTCCTGTTGGTTTTGAAATACACATCAATAAGCTGGTTCCATAGGCCCCAATTGATGGAGAAATTGTTCAGGTTTATATCATATTGGTAATTGCCAGGCTGTATGGCACTGTAGAAAACAAATATGCTTGAGTTTTCCGGAATCAAACCGCCAGGGATCCTAACTATCTCTATGAAATTACCAAATTGATTAACCAGGTAATCAAGGTTCAGCTGGTATATTAATGTACCTGTTGCATCTTTGACTACTATTGAATTAACATTTACATATGGCCTTTTAAGCAAAATCCTATCTGATATGGAGTATTCTTCATTCTTAATATTCAACTGCTCATCATTACTGGACCTTATGGCCATCACCCGATGATAGTTGTACATTACATTCAATAAACCACTTGCAAAGGTTTTTTTGATATAGTTAAGCTCTATACCTCCCTTCTTGTTTATTTCATTATAAGTTGATTCCAGTGCATTATTATACTCAAATATCAAACCTGTATGGAGGCTCAAAAATAATTGGTGGCTAAGCATGGCATTAAATGCATGCTGTTGCAGCACTTGCGGTTCACGGTTGATATAGTAGTAACCATAGCTGCTGGTGAAATTGAAATTCCTGGGTAATTTGAGGAAGAAATTCTCGTTTTCACGCAATTGCCTGTAGTTATCTGCACCACTTTGCAAGGTTCCGAACAAGGTTGAATTCAGCTGTGCTTTGCGTGCAGAATCGAGGTAAAGACTGTTAATTAAGCTCAGGTTATCTGAAACATTTTGTATGCCTACCTGGCTAAAATCCCTCCTGAAATAATCATTATGCGTAAAATCAAGCTCAGTCCTATCCTGGGAGGTAAATGACTTAGTAATGTGTCCGTTTACATTTTTCTGGTCATAATAAAAATCACGGCCGGTAAGCACTTCCCTACTATCCCATTTACTCTGGTTGTAAGACATGGTAACAGGCAGGAATTTATTCCTGAACGAAAACTGCCCACCATACGATTTACTTTTGGTTTTAATATCTGTTAGGTTTTCCCTGCTGTCATAACTATTATCATAATTAAGGTAATTGCTCATGGTAATTAGCTTTTTAGGGAATAGCACAGTACTCAGGTGAAACTTACTGGTATTAATGGTG
>CANGSR010000195.1 GCA_947456055.1 Chitinophagaceae bacterium | reverse complement strand
TGGGGGCTTATAACCAGAGAGCATTAGATTTGCTCAATATGGCCCGTTATGAGGAAAGTGCAAAACTCGCTAACCTTGCCCTGAAGACCCAGGAAAATCCGGTTTCCTACACCTTATTGGCGCATATCAATAATCAGGAGAATAATTTTGAGGAAGCTGCCAGGCTGGGTGAAATTGCTAAAAAACTGAATCCTAATTTTATGCCAGCTTACTCCGAGTTATTCGGGGCTTATTTTGGCTTGAAAAAATGGCGTGAAGCGCAAGACATAATAGACTGGGCTAACTCTAAAAATGCTAATGGCTTTGCCCCCGACCAGGTTACAGCAATTGGATCTGCTCTACAAGCCGAAAATATTTCTAAAGTATTAATGGTGCTATTTCTTGCCCTACTGGCAGGTATATTCTTTCTACCCATTTGGCTGGCTTCAAAATCAAAAAAAGACTATTTCTCAGAAGACACTACAGGTAAACCCAGAATGGCTGAGGCATTTTTGTTGGGTGCTACTTTTAGTGCCATTTACTATTTGTTGTTTTTTGCTTTTTCAAAGGCTATCTGGTCCACAAATCCTGTAATACCAGCCTCCGATTTTGCACCTAATATTCGTACCTCAATATTTGAGCATGATGGGTTGGAGAGCTTTATCCTTTATGTTATGATGCTCTTGGTGGTAGCCCAAACCATCTTTATCCTGCCATTTATTTCTAAAATACGGGCTAACAAAAACCTTTATTTGGGAATTAATTTGGCCATGCTAGGCATGTCAGGATACTATTTTAGCAAAATTGGCTTCTTCCCACCTATACCTGCCATGGATGTTAAGAACATCTTTTTACCTGTAATTATTGTGGCAGCAACCTATGGTATTTACCTGGGTTATCTTAAAAGCCCATTATTTGCCAAAATTGGACTTGTAATTCTTGCAGCATTTGCCGGTTTAATATCATGGGCACCTACCAGTACTGTGGACCTTATGTATATTGTTGAGCCGGGGCTTAGGTTATTGCATGGCTTTAAAATCCCAGAAATCTACTTCCAGTACGACTTGTACATGTCATTCCTGGCAGCATTCTGGCTCAAGATGAATTATGCTCTGGTATGGTTCCCTTATTTGGGTCAGGTTTCTTTCTTCCTTTTATTTATTGCAGCTTTCATTTTTGCCGATAAGTTTTTTCAAACAAAAGGACTTTCTGCAATTTTCATGGTAACACTTATTCTGATGCGGGTTTATTGCCTAGGTTACGATAATCCTATAATATTTCAGGTAACACCAATGAGGCTCGATTTGTGGCTTATTTTGGTAATGATTGCCTACAAAAAAGGAACTAATCATTGGTTACTGGGCCTCACCTTAGGTCTTTTAGTCCTCTTCCATAGGAACCTTGGCCTCATATACCTTGCCTCCTATTTCGAATTGTTATTGGTATTATTCGTTGTAGGTCTTGCTGACTTAGCCCGTCAGAAGCAACTAAATGGAGCCTCATTTGTTGGTCTTATTACCACTCATTTAAAGCAAAATTTGGCTAATCTCCTTATTATCATCGGGTCCATTGGTTTATGCTTTGTATTGTTTCATGAGCTATTTTCTGCCAGTGCCACTATTTACCGCAAGTTAGGAGTGGGAATGATTCAAGTATCCCGTATTTCCTTCTATTGGCACATGCCTGTTTTATTTAGTTGCCTCGGGGTTTTCTTATTCTCTTACAGAAATAAATTAGGCGCTCAATATGTTGCTACCGGCTTTTTTATTGTCCTGCTGGCAATTGGGAATTCAATGTACTTCTTTGGCCGCAGCCATGAGAATAATATCCTTAATATTGCCGGTATCCTGGTATTGACTGTTTTCGTGCTTTTTGATATCCTGATTGCCCTCACACCACCAAAGATTGCTGAATTAAAGGAGGAAATTGCAGCACCAAAAACTAAAAAAGACAGTACCACTAAAAAAGTAGCCACTCTGGATCCATCAAAAAGCCTGGATATTAATTGGTATAAGGTTTATATTTCATTGCCATTTGTACTTATTTTATTCATGGGCTATTATTATTCCGACAGGATTGCAGGTAAACTACAAACACAAACCGAAAACCTGGGCAAGGGACAGCTTACTTACCCTTTACCCCAAATGCCGGTTGATACCTCTGCAGTGAAGCAAATTGTGCATGGTAGCCAAAAAGTATATTTCCTCGATTTTAACTGGGATTTCTACAACTATTACTATGGCAATTATGCCCCCCAGGGATATTTTAGCCCTTGTGGTGCCTGGGTATATAAAAAGGACTTAGCCGATTTCCTAAAGGATTTGCTTTCAAAAGGTTACTATATTGTTTACAACTTTGGCGATATCGGTTTCTTCAACGATTATTTTTCCCTTCTGGGCTATAATCAGTCTGAAAAAGTAAGAAACATGGTTGCCCTTTCAAGGCAACCCGTGAAAATGGTATTGCCTGAAAGGCACGAAACAGTAATGCATATAGGAATTAAAGATTCCCTTGCTTCTGTTGGAATAGAGAGTGCCCCCCTTAATCTAAAGGATGAATTTACCATTGAACTAATAGTAAAACCTACCGGAATCCAGCAAACCAATGCAGTAATACTCAATAACCAAAGCAAGTTTGATGGGGTGAAAGGGTTTACCCTCCAACATAATGGAAATGCTAACCAGTATGGTTTTGGGTATAGTAATGGTAGTGCCTATATTCCAAGTGTGTTTTTTACTTTGACAGATAATGTTTGGCATAATCTGGCTATTGTAGTTACCAAGGATGTTATAAAGGTTTACGATAATGGTAATTTACTAATTACTGGTAATGCTGGTGGTCTACCCATAGCAAATAGTGAATTGCCTCTATTTATTGGCAATAAAGCCACTCGTGATTGCCAGTTTAAAGGTTATATCAAAGAGGTGTGTATATCAAATTCAGCACTTGTTGATCAGGATATAAAGTCAAGTCCATTTTTTGGTGATTATCCACCAATTACCGGGGAGCCTTCCAGAAGGTATGAAGCTGAACCAGAAAATGCCAAAAAGTAATTACTAAGGAAATCATTATTTTTATAGCAATAAAATCAATCCCTTGAAGCACCTAATTCGTTACACCACATATCGGTTATTAACATTCTGCCTCATATTTTGTCTTTTGGGCTTCGGCAATAATAGTAGTGCCCAGCATTATGATCTTGGACCTGATTCTATGAAGATTTTTTCCCTAAATAGGGAGGGTCTTAATCTAATGAATCTGGGTAAGTATGAGGAGGGTATGAGCCTATATATTAAGGCAAATTCGATAAAAGAAAATCCTGTATCTGATTATCTTATTGGTCATGTTTATACATTAAAGAATATTTTTGATAGTGGTATCTATTATGGATTAAGGGCTACTCAACTTGATCCTGGATTTACCTCGACGTACCAAGATCTGTTTGATGCATATTATAGTTCTGGTAGATGGCAGGACATGATTGATGTCTACGATAAGGTTGTAAAAGCAAATCCTGGAGTTTCTTTAGAACCACAAATGCAAGTAGGTCGATCATCACTACAAGCTGCTTTTTGGTCTAAAATTGTACTGTTTTTACTATGCCTGGCCTTGGTTATTGGTCTATTATTGCCAGTTATGAAACCATCCGAAGCTACCGAACAATTTTTTACCGATAATAAATCTTTAAGAACGAGTGAAATTATCATTGTTAGTGGCACTATAAGTTGTTTGTTATGGGCAATATTTTTTGCCATGGCTGGTTGGATCAGGTCATTTAATCCACCTATTGTAGCCTTCGATTTTGTGAACTATATCAGGGGGAATATTTATGAAAGAGATGGTTACGAAAGTTTTGCGATGTATATTCTAATGTTCCTGAATATAATCCTTGTTCAGGTAATTACCCCGGTGGTTCTGAAACTTAAATCTAATCGCACTGCTTACTTGGGCTTCTTTATCACTGGCCTGCTTATTTCCATATTCTATTTCTTCAGCGTAGGATTTTTTCCTGCTATGTCTGCATTCGACCCCAAGAACATTATTACTCCTGCACTTTTGGTATTATTAACTGTTGGCCTGTATTATGCTTACCACAAAATGAAACCTGTAGCATTTTTGGTGATTGCAATCGTGGCTAGCTTTTCTGGGTTTATTGATCTCGGCCCTACAAGTACTACCGATCTCTCATTTGTATTATGTCCTGCACTTAGGCTCATGCATGGCTCTACAATACCTGAAACCTATTTTCAATACGACCTTTTCCTGTCCTTCCTTGCCCTTGCCTGGATGAAAATGGGGCTCCTCCTTGATAATTTCCCATATCTGGGCCAGGTGTCTTTCTTCCTGTTTTTTGCTGGTAGCTTCCTGTTTGGTGAGAAATATTTTAAAACTAAGGGCCTATCAGTAATTTTCCTAGTTGCAATTATTTTGGTACGCTTCTATACCATTTGGTCTGATAATCCAAGCATTTTCCAGGTATCTCCTTTGCGCCTTGATTTATGGCTGATATTGCTTTTAATAATCAATAAGAAAGGAATTAATCACTGGTTATTTGGTACTGTTTTGGGATTATTAATCCTGTTTCACCGCAACCTAGGTCTAATTTACTTTGGTGGTTATGTGGAATTGCTGGCTACCTTGTTTATCATTGGAGTTGTAACACTTGCACAAGAGAAGAGCCTAAATGCTAAATCAATTCTTGAATTATTTATCAAGCAATTCAAATCCCAGATGGTTAACCTTGGTATTATTTTATCCTCGGTTATTTTGTGTTTTGTTCTATTTCATGAGTTTTTCTCAAAGAGTGCATTGGCATACAGAAAGTTAGGTGTGGGTATGATGCCTATTTCAAAACTTTCTTTCTATTGGTATGTGCCTATTATTGTTAGTGCTTTATTTGCTTTGCTTGTTTATTATCGCAGGCAGCTTAGTGAGAAATACTTAAGTATAGCGTTCTTTATCATTTTCCTGGTAATTGGTAACTCCATGTACTTCTTTGGTAGGAGCCATGAAAATAATATCCTGAATATATCAGGTATACTAGTCTTTGCCTTGTTTATCTTTTTTGATATACTAATATTTTTGTCGCCTAAAAATGAGGCAGAAATTGTAACGTCCAATCTACAAAAGAATAAAAAAGGTCAGATCACAACCGAAGTAGCCAACAAAAAGAATTTACTTACCAGGTACAATGTGGCATTGGTGCTACCTGTATTATTTGTGTTTTTTGTGGGCTATTATTATTCCGAACGTATATCAGATAAGGTGAAAACTCAATACACCAATTTAGTTGAGAAGAATGTTATATTCCCTTTCCCAGATATGGGTATTGACACAGCTGGTGTAAGAGCGGTTACACACAATAGTGATAAGGTTTATATTCTTGACTTTTGGAATGACTTCTATTATTATTACTATGGCAATTATGTACCTCAGGGTTTTTACAGTCCGTGCCAAAGTTGGATTTTCTCGAAAGACTTCTCTGTGTTCCTTCAGAGCCTTTTAGACAAAGGATATTATGTGGTTTACGACCAATTGGGTTTCACCAGATATCTTGATTATTTCCCCAGGTTAGACTACAACGAATGTGGCCGAAAGGGTAGGATGAATGCCATTAGGAAAATTGCAGTACCTAAATTGTTGCCAGCCAACCAGGCTGCAATACTTCATGTGGCTATGGCCGATTCCCTTTCAAATAATGGTGTAGAACATGAATACGATTATCCTAAAATGCAAAATGAATTTACTATTGAAATGATTGTGAAACCATCTGGACCTCAAATAGCTAATGCAACTATTCTTAATAACCTAAGTCGTTATAGTGGATTGAAAGGTCTTACAGTCCAAGGCAATAATAATGTACCTAATAATTATGTATTCGGCTTCAGTAATGGCACCGGAGGTATGCCTAATGCTACATTTAACCTTGAAGATAATCAATGGAGCTATGTAGTAATTACATTGGGCAAAAATTTGATAAAGATTTATGTCAATGGGAAGCAGGTGGGCAGTGTAGATGCAGGACCATTACCTTATGTAAACAGCAATTCCTGCTTTGTTATAGGCAATAATATCGATTATGACCATCATTTCAGAGGATTTATAAGGGAGGTAAAAGTTACCAATGGCAACATTAACGACGAGGATATTGTAAGGAATACAGGATTGATATTTGCCAATATTGGCAAGTAAGATGTATGTCGTTTAAAAAATGAAGGGAATGTGAATTTTGATTATAAATTTCCACGTGCATCTGTTCTGAAGATTGCAAGATCCTGTGTTTTATTGAATGATTGCACCATAGAGAATATCATATATCCTCCATTTGGTGTTTGGAATACACTAAATGGTGCAACAGGGTAGGGGGTGTTTAATGTGGTTTGCCATTGCTGGTTTAAATTTTGGTCTAACTTAATTAATGTAGCCTTTGATGGATAATAACTATTATATAGGTACTTATTGTCTGTCGCAATTAGAATACAGCCATTATCACTTGTATTATTCACCTCAACTCTCTGAGATAGATTAAGAAGACTAAATATTTGATAATTTATGGTATCCCCAGTAGCACCATTTAGTTTTACCACCATCACATCTCCGGTATTTTGTCTGTAAAATCCTCCCGATTCCAATAGCCGTAAATTATAAAGTCTGGGTATATTGGTGTTTTTATCAACTGTAGATAATATGCCAG
This sequence comes from Chitinophagaceae bacterium, assembly GCA_947456055.1. Classification (GTDB taxonomy): domain Bacteria; phylum Bacteroidota; class Bacteroidia; order Chitinophagales; family Chitinophagaceae; genus Nemorincola. The sequence continues at coordinate 2,614 of CANGSR010000195.1, read as the reverse complement.
CCTGAATAAGGTTTTGGCTTTTATCTACACAAAGAGATTCACCAAGGAAGAACTGAAGATTTTGGTTATTATCCTGATAACCCATCTTATTCATCCAGTTCAAATGGCCAATCTCATTATAATTCATCAAAAAGGAGCCATAATAATAGTCATTTAATTTATAACCCGAATCGTAAGTATGGTTTCTGAAATAACCGGTAATATTAATTTGGTCATTCAATGCAATAATCTGGAAACTCGTATATATAGTGGTGGTATCTGTTGCAATGGTGCTTTTTGAAATGGGCATACCATCTAGGCTATACTTGATGTTGATAATTTTGTTCTCTTTCTTATAATAATCATTGGAAAGTGTAGATATTAGATGTATTGTATTACTGGTTACTCCTAGTTTTACCGACTGAATAAGAAAACTGTCAGTATTTGGTACATAACTATCCCTCCAGATTGATTGGCCAGACGCAGAAAAGGCATTAATGCCCAATTCCATTTGGCTGGAGTCATCTATTGATGATACTACAAAATTGCTATTTGGTAAGGGCTGGATATCTGTAACCATATTAAAATCATCTCCTAAATCCTTTCTCCACAATTCCTGTCCATTTTCATTTATGGTAATTAGAAAGCACCTGTTTCTATTAGTCACTTCATTCATTACTATTACATAGCTACCATTAGTAAGTTGAATAGTTTTTAATCCCGCAAACGAACTATTTGTTTGTATAACCTTGAAATATGTGTTGTTATTCGTTACACTTTTGCGACAACCAAATATCAGGTTTGCAATTAGTATAATTAGGATGTAAAAGTTTCTATTGCTCATTCATATCAGTTTTAATAATGAACAAGTTATTATTGTCTTTACCAAAAGATTGGATAATTCCTGAACCCAGGATATACCCATCTTTGGTTTCGCATATGCCTTTTATAGCTATGGACTGTGTAGTAGAAGATATTCTTTTAATTTTCGTACTTAGGTTAGGACTAACTTCAATCAATATTGATTCCAGTGGTGATGTTATTACTTTAGATGTTACTCCACTTATCAGAATATCGCCGTTCGATCTTTTTATCGTTTTTCCTAGTAATAGGCTATAATCGCTTTTTACCTCAATGGAATCTAATACATTCCCTATTGAATCTACTTTCCAAATATCCAGAGATGCAAAAGTGCCCGGGTTTAAATTTGTGTTGTAAACCTTTTGATTCACTATCATGAATTTATTGTCAGCAATGCTATAGATTTCAACAAAACTATAGAAGTATGGTGTGAGGTCGTAAAGGGTATTCTTTCTCCATCCCACTATTTTGGGCCTTGCAGATAATAATTTGCCCCCTTTGTCAAAATGGTAAAACCATAATTTTGTGGTATCCCAGGTTCCTGTAATGTCAACGCAATCACCGTTTGAGGCACAGTAATAACTTCCATCTTCAGCTTCTGTAATTCCCTCAATAAATGCATCATTATAAGTTCTTGAATTGATCGCAGAGGTGTCGGCTGGGATATTGAAATTTTGCCAGATTACATCACCATTTTTGCTGAAAAGCGATATAAAAGGCTTGTGGACAAATGTGGCATTATTTCTTGTTACTCCAGTAGTGATAATGTTACCATTTGTAAGGGTAATATTATTCATGTACCAGATGGTATTTAGAGGCACAGCCAAATTTTCTAAAAAATTGATTTTACCTAAATTTCCGGCAGTATCCAGTTTAAGCAATTGGAACCCATCCAAATTACTGAAGGGGGCTGTTGCCAGAAAAAATAAATTCTGGCCATCGCAAATAAAATCATCCCATCTGTTGCTATTAATATTTGGATTGTAAGGATGAGTTTTTCTCCATATAATGTTACCCGCCGGGTCGGTCTTTAATATACCTGTCGAATAGCCTATGCCTGGTGTTTTGAGTGTATCCCAATAGATGGTATAATTATTGCCTGCATTATCCTGAACTATCCTTTGTACATCGTAATAGTCATTTTTTACTATTGGTGATTGATACAATTTTACATCCTGGTAAACCCTAAAATAGGTGCTCCGATTATAGTTGGTATCAGTACTTTTGTTACATGAGTATAATATTGCTATCGTTAGTAGTATTAGTAATTGATTGAATTTAAGCTGTTTAGTAAATAAATGCCGTTCCATTACTGTTTTTTTAAGTTTTTGTATTTAAGAAAAACCGAAACACCAGCATTTACTTTAAGGTAATCTAACCTGAAATTATCATCAATGTAGTAATAGTTGAATAAATTAATCTTGTCTGAATATCGTTTTTCAGGTTTATTAATTAGTTGGGGATAATACCCATAACGAGCATCCATTGAAAAAACAAAATTCTTAAGTATATACCTGGCACCAATTCCACCAAATACACCTATCAGGAGTTTATTTCGCATGTCTATTCTATCTACAATGTCTTTGTTATCATTATTAGTAGTTGTTGATAGTGCAGTTGTCAATAATGACAAATCAGCACCCGCAATTCCATAAGGTTGTAGCGGTTTATATAAAAGGTAGTATTTTATGGAAACAGGAAGGTTGACATAAGTAAGGTGTTCTGTATATTTAATGGTTTCATTGACTACATCATATAGGTAATGTTGATAATC
>CANGSR010000194.1 GCA_947456055.1 Chitinophagaceae bacterium | reverse complement strand
AGGGTTGTTTTCGTTTTAACTCCTAAATTTGCAATAATAAAAACCTGTTATCGTTATGGCTATTAACAGTAAAATAGATAAGGATAAGTATGCCAATTACCGCTATGAAATTGTGACCCCCGAAGAACTTCGTGAGGCTGAGTGGCTTATATCACAGGGTGATTATAAAGACATGCAGGATTATCTGGATAGAGTAACCAGAGTCGAAATTAGCATTATGAAGGATGCAGATGCTAAAAAGATAAAAGCAGCAAGGAAAAGACAATTAACTGCAAAAAGAAAAAATGCAGCTTAATAAATATTGATTTATTTCACATAAAAAAATCACCACTCTTTCGGGTGGTGATTTTTTTTGGAAATAGTTTTTATTTAGATTTCTGTATGCAGTGCTTTCCACAGCATATCCTTGAGCTCAGTAATGCCTATATTGGCAAGGGAGGATATGAAAATATGGGGTGTATCATCGGGTAGGGTAGCTTCTATAGCCTGCCTAAGTTCTTCATCAAGCATATCGCATTTGCTTATGGCAATGATGATTTGTTTGTGCAGCATTTCAGGGTTGTATTGTTCCAGCTCATTGAGCAGGATTTCGTACTCCTTGGCTATGTCGCTACTATCGGCAGGTATCAGGAACAGTAATACTGAGTTGCGCTCAATATGCCTCAGGAACCTATGCCCCAGTCCCTTGCCCTCTGCTGCACCTTCAATAATACCAGGAAGGTCGGCCATGCAGAATGAGCGGTTGTCCCTGTAGGGGACAATACCCAGCTGTGGGGTAAGTGTAGTAAAGGCATAATTGGCTATCTTGGGCTTAGCTGCACTTACTACCGATAGTAGGGTGCTTTTGCCTGCATTAGGAAAACCAACAAGCCCTACATCGGCCAGTATTTTTAATTCCAGTTGTTTCCAACCTTCACTACCCATTTCACCGGGTTGGGCATATTCGGGAGCCTGATTGGTTGAGGTGGCAAAGTTTACATTGCCTAATCCACCACGGCCACCTGGAACCCAGATTACTTCTTCCCCGTCATGAAGGATTTCGGCTTCTACTTCGCCTGTTTCTTCATCACGGGCTATGGTGCCTAATGGCACTTCGAGTATGATGTCTTTCCCATCATGCCCGGTACAATTATTCTTAATGCCATTATCCCCATCATCGGCATGTACGTTTTTGTAATAACGCATATGCAAAAGAGTCCAAAGCTGGTTATTGCCTTTGAGGATAATGTGTCCGCCACGGCCTCCGTTGCCACCATCGGGGCCGGCCATAGGGTTAAACTTGGTACGTGCGAAATGTGCACTTCCCGCTCCACCTTTTCCGGAGCGGCAAAATATACGTATATGGTCTACAAAATTTCCTTTCTCCACTATGCTACGGGTAACAAATACTTATTGATATGCTTTGTCAATAATTTGAATGTTTCTGGAATTGGGTTATCACCTGCCACACGCTCCAGCTTGCCCTGGGTTTCGTAATGGTTTGCTACAGGCTGTGTTTTAAGGTGGTATTCCTTAATGCGTTTGGTGATTACCTCTTCGGTATCATCACTGCGACCTGATGTCTGGCCACGTAAAACAAGCCTCTTAATCAGGTCTGTTTCATTAACCTCAAGAGATAGAACCAGATTGATACTTGTATTCTTAAACTCAAGCAATTTGTCCAGGGCCTCGGCTTGATTTTTAGTGCGTGGGAAACCATCAAAAATGAATCCCCTTGCATCAGGGTTTTCATCAATTTTACTATCTATCATACCTATCACCACCTCATCGGGTACCAGCATACCTTGATCCATATATTTCTTTGCTTCTGTCCCTAATGGGGTATGCCTGCTTACTTCATCACGTAGCAGGTCGCCTGTAGATATGTGTTGCAGATTGTAAGTAGTAACTATGTTTTCAGACTGGGTGCCTTTACCACTACCGGGGGGGCCAAATAAAACTAAATTGAACATGAACTATTAATTGGTTGACCTTGCAAAAATAACCATACTTACTGAATACTAGGTAATGAATTTAAAGAATAAGCATAATAATAACAAAACAGCCATAGAAACCATTATCTAAAACATTTTAGTATAATCGTATGTATTAACCGCCATTTTGGTCTTAAAACCTTCTTTTGTAAGATATTTATTAAGTATTGGCTATAAAATGAAGCAATTGTTACATTAGTTGCGAAAATTCTGTAATCTTTTTGCCTAAAAGCTGCTCAATATATTGCAACTAAAAATATTGTTATAATTTAAATTATGCCCAAATGAATTGGGATACACCAACTTTATGATTTATTTTTGGGTTTTTCAACCAAATATCTTGTTTTATTCATGTCTTATAGGCACAAATAAAACTTGTACTTTTTATGAATAAAATAGCACTTATTACCTTACTAATGCTCTCCCTTTGCGCTGGGGATGTTGTGGCCCGCCCTGGGTACCGCATACATTTAAAAATGGAGGGGGTGAAGGATTCTATGGTTTTTTTAGCGCATTATTATGGCAAGCCAATGCCTACCATCTTCAAAAGGGATAGTGCCAGGTTTGATAAAAAAGGTAATGCGGAGTTTAAATCAGACGATGAAACCTTTGTAGGGGGTATCTATATGATGCTCTTATCAGACCGTAAGACTTACTTCGAGATATTATTAAATAATGGGGATGACTTTAGTATAGTAGCTCCCAAAGAAAATTTACCCGAAGGCATAAAGTTTACCAATTCACCCGTAAACGAGGATTTTAGGGCTTATACCGATTTTCTGAAAGGTTATGCAACTATACAGCAGGCATTTGAAAAGGAATTTAAGGCCGCAAAGACACTTGCTGATACACAGGCTGTTCGCAAAAAATCATCAGGCTCATCTAAGGTATTGATTAACTACCGCAGGGAGTATTTTAAAACGCATCCTAATTCGTTGCTATCAGTCATTTTCAAAGGATTGGAGATTCCACAGGTTCCGGAAGGGCCACATCTACTTGATGATGGCAAAACCAAGGATTCGTCTTTTGCCTATAGGTATTATAAAGGTCATTTTTGGGACGGTTATGATTTCCAGGACGATAGGCTGGTGCATGCCCCAATAATAGATGCCAAGCTCGATGAGTATTTTAATAAGCTGGTAATGCCCTGGCCCGATAGTATAGAACATGAGGCTGATGTGTTGCTTAAAAAAGCAAAGGGTACAAAACACAACTTCAAATACGTTTTATGGTGGCTTACTCGTTATGCTGAGAATAGTAAGGTAATGGGTATGGATGAGGTATTAGTGTACCTTGTTGAAAACTATTACATGAAGGGTGATGCTTTTTGGCTAAGCAATGAGGAACTGGTGAAGTATGAAGACAGGGCTATGAAAATAGCGCCTAACGTACTAGGCAATGTGGCCCCGGTAATGAAACTGCCTAATGTGATGAATGCCAATGAAGAAATACTGCATAGTGGAAAAGCGAAATATACCCTGGTCATTTTTTACTCGCCTACATGTGGCCATTGTCAAACCGAAATACCATCTATAGATTCGCTTTATAGAAAAGTATTGAAGGCCAAGGGCTGTAAGGTATATACTGTAGCAACTGAGGGAGATGAAAAGGCAATAAAGGACTTCATCACCAAAAATAAGCTGGAAGACTGGACCAATACCTGGGACCCGGGCCGGACTGGTGACTGGAGAGGCAAGTACGATGTATATAGCACCCCTAGCATCTACCTGCTCGATGACAGGAAAATAATAAGAGGGAAAAAATTAGACCATAGTAATATTGGCTCATTAGTAGATATGCTTGAACAAAAGGAAAAAAACAAAAAATAGACAAACAAAAACAAAGCAAAAAATCCTAAAATGAATACAAATAAGATGCGAAAATTGGTATTAATCTGTCTGGCTTCAGGCATTAGTGCGCTATCGGTAAATGCACAACCTTTATTTACCTACGGTTCAAACTCCGTTTCTAAAGATGATTTTCTACGTGTTTACAAAAAGAACAGCATCAACAAGAAACCAGATATGAGCGATACTGCACTACGCAGTTATCTACAGTTGTATGGCCTGTTTCGTATGAAAGTAGCTGAGGCTGATAAGCAAAAACTGGACACCGTAGCTACTATTGACCATGAGTTGGATAACTACCGTAAGCAACTGGCCAAGAATTACCTTACTGATGAACAGGTAACTAATAAGCTGATAAAAGAAGCTTATGACCGTATGAAGGAGAATGTGCACGTAGCCCATATCCTTATTGCCTGCAATCCGGGTAGCGATACTACGGGTCCGGCACACAAAATTGACAGTATCTACCATGTTATAGATAGTAAGAAAGCTGATTTTGAAACAATGGCAAAACAGTTTTCTGATGATAAGGGCTCAAAAGATAATGGCGGTGACCTGGCTTATATGACGGGTATGCAGTATATCTATGGTTTTGAAAACGTGGCTTACAATACCCCTGTAGGTAAAATATCTAAACCATTCAAAACCCAGTTTGGCTATCATATTGTGAAAGTACTTGACCGCCGTGCAGACCGTGGTACTGTGAAAGTAGCGCAGATTATGATTGCCGTGCAGAAATCTAAGGGTGAAGAGGGTGCAGCAGCAGGTAAAAAACGTGCTGATAGTGTAGTAGCTATGATAAAAGGTGGTGCTAATTTCTACGACCTTGTAAAGAAATATTCTGATGACCAATATACTGTGAATGATAGCGGTATGATGAAGCCTTTCAGTGTAGGTAAAATGGTGTTGCCATTCGAAAATGCTGCATTTGGCCTTAAAAAACCAGGTGATGTGTCGGAACCAGTTAAAACTGAATATGGTTACCATATTATCAAATTGATTAGCAAAACTCCATTACAGCCTTATGATACCATCTATCCACAATTGAAACATAAGGTTGAAAATGATGCAAGGGCACAAACAGCGAGGGATATTTTCTTCAACAAAATCAAGGAGAAAAATGGCTTTAAGGAAAATAAAGAAAACATTACAGAAATCTGCAACAAGCTGATTGAAATACCTGATACCGGCGCTAATGCCAAGCTGATAAAGTACGAAAACTACCGCACAATGAATAAGGTAGTCTTTGTAATGGCTGGTAAGAGTTACCTACAGAGCGATTTCGCCAAATATCTGGAAACACTGACCCGTGGTAAACTGAATGGTGTGAAAACAGCAGTGGTTCATGATGGCTACAATATGTATGTAAATACAGTGGTAAATGATTTTGAAGAACACAAACTGGTAGAAGAAAATCCTGAGTTCAAATTACTGATGGAAGAATACCGTGATGGTATTATGCTGTTTGAATTGATGGACAGGAATGTATGGAGCAAAGCTTCTCATGATTCTACTGGTCTGAAAACTTTCTACGAAGGTCATAAAGCTAAATACATGTGGGAGCCGGGATTTGAAGGTTCTGTTTACAAATTCAAGAACAAATCCTCGCTCGATTCTGCTACTACCATGATAATGAGTGGAAAGGTTACAGATGAACAATTAGCTAAGGAAATGAATACATCAAATACTCCTGATAGGGTAACTATACAGAGAGGTCGTTATGAGTTCTCTCGTTTCAAGGATGTGACTTTGGCTGAACTACAGGCTAGCAAAACTAAGATGATACCTACTGCAAATGGTGGTTATACATTGATTGTTGCCCGTGAGGTTTATCCAGGACAAGGTCAGAAAACGCTTGATGAAGCACGTGGCTATGTAGTAGCTGAATATCAGGATTTCCTGGAGAAACAGTGGAATGAAAAAATGCGTCAGCAATACCCTATGAAGGTTAACGATAAGGTGTTTAATACCATGGTGAAGAAATAGGTTTTTTAATCTGCAATAATATAAAAGAGCAATGCCATACCATAACGGTGTGGCATTGCTCTTTTGGGTTAGATAAATTAGCATTTAACATTCCATATTTGATTTTAGAATAAGGAAAAACTATCTTTATCTCAAATCTTGATTATGAAAAACATAGTGCTAATAATTTCTGCTTTCCTTTTTACAACTTTATTTGCCAGTTGTGAATTATCGACCTACCCAATCGACGAGCCTGCAAACATAAAAATTGATAGTGCTTTGTTAGGTAAATGGAAAGAAAAAAGTAAAAAAGGTAATAAGGATTTTATCACTATTACCAGGTTGAATGATTACAAATACAGTATCGTAGATAAAGACAAGGGCTTAAAAACAGAGGCTATGCCTGCCTACCTATCGGTGGTGAATAATGTACGGTTCATGAATGTGTTTATTAAGGACTCTAGTGACGAAGGGTACATGTTCTACAGAATACATAGTGTGGATGCAAAAGCCGGTATTATTTCCATTTTAACAGTTGGTGACTCAACATTGAAATACCTCTATAACCCGTCGGAAGTGCGGAAGTATATTGCAAAAAGAATGAATGACCGTGATTTTTATAGTGATACAACTATTCTGTTGAGGATGAAATAGTGGGCGGTTTGTAATATTTCCTTGTTTTATTTTCAAACCCGAAGGGTTGGTATTATTGTAGAAATAGGATAATAAATTATGGTAAACCCTGAAGGGGTGGCATTATTTCATATTTTAATTGCAAATAATATCAACCATTCGGGGTTTTATATTATTCCTATGTGTTATGCTATAATAATGTCAACCCTCTCCTATGTTTGTGTCCCAAATGTAAATACTAAATTTAGGACTATATAGCATTACGAAAAATGATTTCTATGAGTGAAAAAGAATGAGAGCACATTGACCCCCAAACAGCTTTAAGCATGTTGACCCGAAGATATAGCCTCATTCTTTTTTACCTTTTTGAGTTTGAACAGAATGTAAGGAATACAGCAATAGATGTATATCCAGAATAGCCAGCAGGAGGTAAAACGAAGAAGGGTTTTCACTTATAGAAATTTTAAAATCCACAATAATGATTAAAAAGCTTTTAAAACAAGTTGTAGGAATAGATATTGCCCATAAAGAAATAGACGTTTATCTGGGTAATATGGATCAGGAAGCTGCCACACAGTTGTACGCATAAAAGACATTTAAAAACAATGAAAAGGGCTTTGCCGCATTGATTTTATGGGTGAAAAAACATACCCAAGCAGATATGCCCATTCGATTTGTAATGGAGGCAACTGGTGTATATCATGAATCTTTGGCGTATTTTCTATCAAACAAAGGGTATGCTGTGAGTATAGTAATGCCTAATAAGATTACTAACTTCTTTAAAACTCTTGAGAGTAAAACTGTTACAGATAAATCAATGTCTGCCGCAATCGCACAATATGGTCTTGAGAAAAAAATGACCAATTGGGTTCCACCACAAAAGGCTTACAAAGAATTGAGACAAATTACACGTGAAAGGGATCAATTGATAGAAGAAAGAAGCATGAATAAAAACCAGTTACATGCAGAAGAGACTGAGGCTTATCCTAATGAAAAAACAATAAAGAGGGTCAAGGCCAGAATTGTTATGCTAAACAAGCAAATCAAGGAAATAATGACTGAGATAAGTGAAATCAACAAAAATAACAGTGAAGTAGCAGAAGCGACAAAGTTGATTACCACTATCCCAGGTGTAGGTCTATTAACAGCAGTAACTATCTTGGCAGAAACTGATGGCTTTTCATTGATTCATAACAAGCGTCAACTAACAAGCTTTGCTGGTCTGGATGTAAAAGAAAAAGAATCAGGAACATCAGTAAAAGGGAAGTCACATATATCTAAAAGAGGCAACAAACACTTACGAAAGGCAATGAACCTACCTGCTTTAGCCGCTATTAGGCATACAGAGCGATACAGATCAACATTTACCACTATAACAGGCAAAACAGGCATAAAAATGAAGGGTACTGTGGCGGTCCAAAGAAAGCTCCTGGAAATGACATATACGATCTATTCAACTAAGAAGCCATTTGATATCGAATATTTACAAAAAGAAACTATACGGAAACAAGAATTAAAGGATGCACTAAAAATAGAGAATAGCCCATTAGGACTACTCTCTATGCAGGCTGACATATAGCCGCCTTGAAACCAAAAATACGAAATAACTTGCTAGAAAGACTTGGAAATTAACACAGAATCTTCGGGTTTGCAATTATATCTGAATACATGGTAATCTGTCATTTAGGTGCTTTCTTTGGTTGCAACCAATATGGCTGATTTTATATAAACCAAATAACAATTGTGGGGCATCCCCCTAACCCCCTTCCCTAGGATCAAGGCCAACTCACAAAGGGGGAATTGCCGTTTCAAGAGCATTTAGCTTATTCTCTTTTTTTGGGCTTTGTTGGTGGCTTAAAACTTTGTTCTACATTTTCTCCGGCAACCTAATCCCCAAGAGACTCATACCATGCCTGAGTATAGATGCAGTTAAAACTATTATCATCAGGCGTAGTTGTTTCTTCTCTTCTGTTTCCGCCTTAGAAATGCTGTGGGCATCGTAGAAGGTATTGAACAATTGTGCCAGTTTGAATGAATAATTGCAAATCAGGGATGGGTTAAATTCCAGACCTGATTCTGAAAGTATGGTAGGGTATTGCTCCAGGGTTAGAATCATTTCCTTTTCCAGAGACAGCAATTCTGTGCTAGGGGTAAAGGATGCAAATTGCTCCGGACCAGGGGTAAGGGTAATATTCTCCCTTCTCAGGATAGAGCAGATACGTGCATGGGCATATTGTATGAAAGTTGCGGTGAAGCCGTGCAAATCAATTGACTCTTTAGGGTCAAAAATCATTTTCTTTTTTGGGTCAACCCTTAGTAGATAGAATTTCAGTGCACCTAAACCCAGAGTTTCATAGAGATTTTCCAGTTCCTCGGGTTTGAAACCTTCGGTTTTGCCACTTTCTTCGGTTTGCTGGCGTGCCATGCTGATCATTTCATTCACCATATCATCAGCATCTACCACGGTACCTTCACGGCTTTTCATTCTGCCGGTTGGGAGTTCCACCATGCCATAGCTTAGGTGGTAGATACCATCGGCACAGGGTTCGCCTAGTTTCTTGAGTATTAGTTTCAGTACCTGCATATGGTAGTTTTGCTCATCTGCAATCACATATACCGACTGGTCCATCTGGAAATCATCATATTTCAATTTGGCAGTTCCCAGGTCCTGGGTCATATAAACCGAGGTGCCATCACCACGCAATAGTAATTTTTCATCCAGTCCGTCAGCTTTCAGGTCTACCCATGCAGAGCCGTCTTCTTTATTGAACAATACACCCTTAGCCAAACCTTCTTCCACGAGTTTTTTGCCAAGCAGGTAGGTGTCACTTTCGTAATACATCTTATCGAAGGTGATACCAAGCCTATGGTAACTTTCAACAAAACCTTT
>CANGSR010000193.1 GCA_947456055.1 Chitinophagaceae bacterium | reverse complement strand
TATGGTAATGACATTTAATCCTAAAAATGTTACAGTGTCTAATATGAAGGGTGAATACCTTGGAACAAATTTCAATGGAGATGGTAGCATTAATAACTTCCTGGGTTATTACCTGCACAACGAAGCTCTTAATGGTTCATTCCATTTCAATGCTGATAGGGTGGATGTAAATAAATTCATGGGCCCACCAGCTCCTACTCCCGCAACCCCAGCTGCCCCAGCTACAGCTCCTTTCATGGTGCCAGGTAACCTTGATATTGAATTGGTTGCAACCGTGGGTACTATGAAATATGACAGCCTTATATTGACTAATGTTCAAAGTACCTTAGCCATTAAGGATGAGGTAGTAAGTCTTAAAAATGTTAGCGGCAAGGGTCTTGATGGTAGCTTGAAAATGAGCGGATCTTACTCAACAAAAACAGACAAGAAAAACCCCGACATAGCCTTCTCTTATGGTATTGAAAGTGTAGATGTGCAGAAGACCTTTGTTACATTCAACACCGTAAAGAAGATGATGCCTGCTGCTAAGTACATTACTGGTAAAATCACTTCAAATTTTACCATGTCGGGTAAATTAGGTGCAGATATGATGCCAGTTATGAATTCATTGTCAGGTAAGGGTGAGCTATTTACTATGGGTTGTGTATTGAGCAATTTCCCTGTAACCGACCAGATAGCTGAAAAAGTGCACTTGTCTCAATTTAAAACCATCAACATTAAGGATACAAAAATATTCTTTGCATTCGAAAATGGCAGTGTAACAGTTCAGCCATATAAATTAAGGATAGGCGATATTGATGCAGAAATAGCCGGTAGCCACGGGTTTGATAATACCCTAAATTATGGTGTAAATATTGTTGCACCAAGAACAATGATGGGTGCTGCTGGTAGTTCTATGGTTGATAATCTGGTAAGCCAGGCTGCAGGCAAGGGTATACCTGTGAAAGTTGGTGATAAGGTTTCATTGGCTTTAAAAATCACTGGAACTTCTACCAGTCCTAAGATTGAAACTAATCTGAAGAATGTAGTAGGTGATGCGGTTTCGAATGTAAAAGAAGAGATTAAGAAGGAAGTGACCCGTAGGGTAGACAGTGTAAAGACTGTGGTTAAAGACACTGTAAAAGCAATCAAGACTCAGGTTGTAAATACAGCTAAAGAAGAACTAAAGAAGCAATTGCTAGGTGGTGGTGATACTACTAAGAAGGGAAGCAATCCTGCTAATAATGCGGCTGATAAGGTGAAAAACGGTTTGAATGACTTGTTTAAAAAGAAGAAATAATTTCGGGTGTTAATTATTATCAACAAATGAAAAGTTTTCCATGCTCTACAGATAGAGCAGCTAAAATTGTACCTTGGTTTATTGGGGTGATATGTCTTGGCACATTGATATTGGGAGTTTTTGAATGTCTACAACCCAATTTTAATCCGGTTGTATTAATTACATTTGTTACACCTGTAATAATGACTATTGTTGTCTATTTTATGTATAAGCAAATGCCTGTGGCCATAAATATAGATAAGTACGCACTAAGTATTGAACGCAAAAAGTCAGACCCTGTACAGTTCAATTACTCAGGTATTAGGTCAATTACACATGTTCCTGATGGGGATATGAAAATGGTGATACGGACTTTTGGCAACGGAGGTGTATTTGGGTATACAGGTAGTTTTTATAATAAGAAATATGGTAGCATGAAATGGTATTGTACCCGTCGGCAGAATTATATCTTATTAGAAACAACCAATAAGGGTAAAATTGTCTTTACCCCTGATTCTGCAGATGATGTAATAGCCGAATTGAAAAAGGTAGCCCCAATGTTGGTTGCCTAATCCAATTAGATATATGGGTTTGAATTTTAACAATCCCATTCCTTGCTATTTTTCAGAATTTTTATCAAAATTGCGTGCTGAAAACTTTTTGATAATTTTATTCTGTCGGTATGCTCAATACTGGTACTATACAATCGGGCAAAAGCTATTTTTCTTTACAAAACCTATGTTTCAGGCTACAAGCCATATTGATAATTATTATCTCAATAACACTATATGCCAATACCTGGCAAAACGAATTTGCATTAGATGATGAGGTAGTAATTATTAAGAATCAGTATGTTCATTACGGGTTAGCCGGCATCCCCGATATTCTTACTCGTGATGCCTTTGATAGTTATTTCAAGCAATATAAAACTACAAACCAACTTGCAGGTGGCCGGTATCGCCCTTTATCTGTTGTGACATTTGCAATAGAACAGCAGTTTTTTGGTGCTTTAAAACCCGGAGAAACCGACAGCCTCTATAATTATGGTGTCCTTACCACTGCTCCCGAACATTATGAAAAGGAATTTATAAAACAGATGCATATAAGGCATTTGGTAAATGTGGCTCTTTATGGCATAGCTTGCCTGGTCCTATTATATTTGCTCAACTTCCTAATATTTCGAGGTAATCCACTCGCTGCTTTTTTTGCTGCATTATTATTTACCATACATCCACTGCATACCGAAGTGGTAGCCAACGTAAAAAGCAGAGATGAGATACTATCACTCATTTTTATTTGCGCAACCATGATTTTTCTCTTTAAGCATTATGAACAAAAGAAGTGGTGGTATTTTGCTTTGTCAATTGTTAGTTTTTGTTTGGCTTACCTATCCAAGGAATATGCCATTACCTTGGTCGTCTTAATTCCATTGGCACTCTACACTTACAAAAAGGAGTCTGTTAGGAAATGCCTTATTTATGCCATTCCTGTCATTCTTGTTTCATTGCTCTATATATTTATCCGCTTCCAGATTATAGGGAGCACCAGTACTACAATGCCAATCAAAGACATTCAGGTAAATCCCTATGCTTATGCAAGTCCAGAACAGAAATTAGCTACAGAAATAGCCACCCCTATAAATTATTTGAGGCTTTTAGTTTTTCCTCACCCTCTGTCATCCGATTATTCTTATAACCAGATACCCTACAAGGGGTTTAGCAATCCATTGGTTTGGTTATCTTTAATAGTCCATTTAGCTATAATAACAGGTACTTTCTACTTCACCTATAAACGTCATTCCATTGCTTTTGCACTTGCTTTTTATCTGGCTAATCTGTTATTAATATCAAACCTGGTCATTGAAATTGGGGCAACCATGGGTGAGCGATTAATATTTCATGCATCTATTGGCTTTGTAATCGTATTAGCATGGTTATTCAATAGGGTATATGAGCAAGTAAGACAGGAAAAACTAAAGCAAATATTGTTGCCATCTATTTTGCTTGTATTAGTAATATTAAATGGCTATAAGGTCATTGCCCGTAATATGGATTGGAAGAATAATGAAACCCTTTACTTCAAAGATATTGAGGTATCACCCAATAGTTTTCTGGTGAATAATAATGTAGGTTCACTTTTAATCAATAAGTCTGATTTTGAAAATGATAAGAACAAGAGGAGGGAGGATTTAGTAAGGGGCATAGGTATGCTTAACAAAGTATTGGAATTGCAAAACGATTATTTACTTGGGTATTTCAACAGAGCCATTGGATACTACAAACTAGGTCTGCCTGATAGTTCCTTGTATAACCTTGAAATAATAAGAAATGGATATCCCCAATATCCACAATTACAAGTTATGTATTACAACTTGGCGGATTTATATATTTATGGTAAATATTACAACCGGGCAGCAGATATAATGAAAATTCTGTTGCTGATCAATCCAAATGATTTACAGGCGCAGCAGGCTTTGCATGGTTTAGATAGTATGGCTAGGTTAGGGCAGGGGAATTAGCTAATAATTTCTATGCAGGATTTAATTCAAATATCCAAACTGAAATTTAGCATACCCAAATTCCACTTTAAAATACGATTTTTGCAGCCTAATGGCATCAGGAGGAAATATCAATATACTGGCAATAGAATCATCATGCGATGAAACAAGTGCCGCAGTAATACAGAATGGTAAGGTATTGAGCAATCATATTGCTACCCAAAAGGTGCATGAGCGTTTTGGTGGGGTGGTACCAGAGTTGGCCTCACGTGCCCATATGCAAAATATTGTACCAGTTGTAGAAGCTGCTATTAATGATTCAGGCTTGGGTAAGCATGATTTTAATGCGGTGGCCTTTACACAATCTCCCGGTTTGTTAGGTTCATTATTAGTAGGGGCTTGCTTTGCTAAAAGTTTTGCGCAGGCATCGAGCATTCCCTTAATTGCCGTTCACCATATGCAGGCCCATGTTTTGGCTCATTTTATTGAGTCAGCCCCCGAATTTCCATTTCTTTGTCTCACGGTATCTGGAGGTCATACACAAATAGTATTATGCCGTGATCACCTGGATATGGAAGTTCTGGGTGAAACAATTGATGATGCTGCAGGTGAGGCATTCGATAAGGTAGCCAAAATGCTAGGGTTACCTTATCCCGGTGGACCACTTGTAGATAAGCTTGCAGCCCTGGGCGACCCTTTGAAATTCAAATTTCCATTGTCGGAAATGAAGGATTACCAGTTTAGTTTCAGTGGGTTAAAAACATCGGTAATGTATTTTTTGCAAGCGCAGAAAAAGATAGACCCTGAATTTGTTGCCAATAACCTGAATGACATTTGTGCTTCTGTACAGTACACTATTATTAAGATGCTGATGACCAAATTGCAAAAGGCGGCCAAAGAGCTTAAAATAAAACATATTGGTATAGCAGGTGGGGTATCGGCTAATAGTGGCCTGAGAAAAGCCCTACAGGAGGCTGGTGCTAAAAATGGCTGGACTGTATATATTCCTAAGTTTGAATACTGCACTGATAATGCGGCTATGATAGGCATAACAGGTTATTATAAATTCCTTAAAGGTGCCTTTACCGATCTCTCGGCTAATCCTTCGGCACGAGCCACCTGGATATGAGCAATACATGGTTCAGGTTTAAACAATTTATGATTAACCAGGATAGGTGTGCTATGAAGATTACCACCGATGCTTGTATACAAGGAGCATGGACAGCTGTTCTGCCCGAAGTAAAAACGGTATTAGATATTGGTGCCGGAACAGGGTTGTTATCCTTAATGCTCGCCCAGCGATGCCCTGGTATTCACATTGATGCAATAGAATTTGAAGAGGGGGCAGCCAGCCAGGCTAAAGAAAATGTTGCATTATCTGATTGGAAGGAACAGATAAATGTTATAGAAGGTGATGCAAGGTCTTACACATATCCACATAAGTATGACTTGATTATCTCCAATCCACCATTTTTCCATGATAGCCTATTAGGCCCAGGGGAGGAGAAAAATATGTCAAGGCATACACTTTCACTTAATTACCAGAATTTAATCCAGATTTTTGAAAATAACCTTTCTCAGTATGGGTATATATCCATTTTACTTCCTGCCACAGAATATAATATATGGCATAGTTTAGCAAGTAGTAGGAATTGGATGGAGGTTGGCAAATTGTCAGTGAAAAATAATAGTAAATCCCCGGTGAATAGGGTAGTGGGCCTATGGTCAAAGAATAGTAACCTCAGCTTTCCTACGCAGGAATTAGAGATAAGGGATGTCCAAAATGAATATTCCCCTTTCTTTAAACAACTGCTTTCTCCTTACTATTTGGGTCTATAGGGAAATTGGTCGGTTTCTTTCTGGCGAAAATGAAAAATAAACAGATCATTGCCCATTGGATCCAGAATAAATATACTCCATAATGGAATCTATGCCCCAATAACCTATGCGAAAGGTCGGTTTTAAAATCATCAATGCAATAATAAAGTCCACCTAAGGCTATCACTAGCAATACTATATTCATTAATCTAGTGGTGATGATATGGAGTTTCTTATAGAATATCATATGAAGTGCAAACAATACCATCAATATTATAAAGACAGCCGCTGCCCCCTGCCACCAAATTTTCAAAAGATTATATTCATGGTAAAATACGGTCATGCCAAATCGACCAATTAGTGATACTTTAGACATCAAGTACCCCGATACGCAAGAAATAGCTGCTAAGAGAAGAATGAAAAATATGGAACGCTTCATAATTGAAATATATCCGGTTAAAACCGGTAGACTTATGGCTATTATTGTTTTTTGTTAGTATCCTGTTTTTTATTGGTAACCTGTTTTTTACTGGTTTCAGTTTTTTTGTGGGTTTCAGTCTTTTTGTTGGAATCGGTATTTTTGTTGGGTTCAGTATTCTTGTTAGTTTCAGGTTTTTTGCGTGTTCTTTTCTTAGGTGGTTCGGGTGGGGGAGGAGTGGGTTTTACTTTTATGTATACCAGTTTAATATTCCCTTTTTCTGATAGCCGCTCATCGATTATGAAGTTTTGAGTGCTTTTAATGAGCTGCCCCAGT
Organism: Chitinophagaceae bacterium; assembly: GCA_947456055.1. Taxonomy (GTDB): domain Bacteria; phylum Bacteroidota; class Bacteroidia; order Chitinophagales; family Chitinophagaceae; genus Nemorincola. Next base: position 3,020 of record CANGSR010000193.1, on the reverse strand, counting down.
TTCTTAAAGCCATAGTTTCTTGAATCAAAATCTGGTTCTTTTTTCAAGATAAGGTTACCTACCTCACCCAGGAATGCATATCCCGAATCATCTGCCAAATCACTGATGCTCGATGCTATAAGCTGTATGGTTTTCTCATCAAGGCTTTTTATGGTATTGGTAATTATAGGCTCTTCTTTTTTATCTTCCTTATTTTCTTTATTTATCTTATCGTCTTCCACTACCACTTGTATTGCTGGTTCTGATAAGATTTCGATATAAATAAACTTATCGCAGGCGGCAATAAACGGGCTTGGAGTTTTCTTTTGGCCCATACCTATCACCGATACCCCAGCTTCCCTAAGCCTTGTAGCCAATCGGGTAAAGTCGCTGTCACTTGATATGATGCAAAAGCCATCTACCTTGCCGGTATAGAGGATATCCATAGCATCAATTATCATTGCTGAATCGGTAGCATTTTTTCCTTGAGTATAGCTATACTGTTGTATGGGGGTAATTGCATTTTCTAGTAGTACCCCCTTCCAACCCGAAACCGTTGGTTTGGTCCAGTCACCGTAAATACGTTTAAAGGTAGGAGTGCCATACTTGGCTATTTCTTCCATCATGCCCTTTACATTGGCATAGGGTACATTGTCGGCATCTATAAGCACTGCGAACCTCTTTTCCTGTAAACCCTGCATAATGGAAAATTTTAAAACTGAACTGTTGATAATGAAAATAAAACTACAAAATATCCTTAAACAAAAAAATCCGGCTGAATATCAACCGGATTCTATATGAATTAGATTGATTTTATTATTGCATAGCTTGTGCGTCCTTAAGGAACTGCTGCAAACCAAGGTCGGTTAATGGGTGCTTTAATAAACCCAATATTGATGACAATGGGCAGGTACAAACATCAGCACCAGCCTCAGCACAACGAACAATGTGCAATGGAGTGCGGATAGATGCAGCCAAAACCTCAGTCATAAAGCCCTGTGCATTATAAATGCTTACAATTTGCTCGATCAGTTGAACACCATCCCATCCACTATCATCAATACGGCCTAAGAATGGAGATACATAAGTAGCACCTGCCTTAGCTGCCAATATTGCCTGACCGGCTGAAAACACCAGCGTGCAATTGGTTTGGATATCATTATCTGTAAACCATTTGATAGCTTTGATACCGTCCTTAATCATTGGTACCTTAACCACAATATTCTTATGGATAGCAGCTAATTTTTTGCCTTCCTCAACAATACCCTCGAAAGTAGTACCCAATACTTCAGCACTTACCGGACCATCTACCATTTCGCAAATAGTGCGGTAATGAGCCATTACAGCGTCGTGGCCTTTAATGCCTTCCTTAGCCATTAATGAAGGATTGGTGGTAACACCATCTAAGATACCCAGATCGTTTGCTTCCCTTATCTGGTCAAGGTTAGCCGTATCAATGAAAAATTTCATGTTCTTATATTTGTATTTTGCAAAGGTAGGTAAAATTGACGGTTGGCCTTAGGAATTAATTCAGGAAATGTGGATAAGTGAAGATGGCGAAATAAAGTATATCAAGTTTGATGATTATGTTTCTTTTATGCTAGGCGCAAAAGTCGAGAATAATGAATTATTTAAGACCTTTTGCAACAACGCAGAAATGGAACAGAATTAGTAAAATTGCTATACTTTATTTTGTCATCTTCACTAAGTAGGGATGTTAATCCAATTATCACAAAAGCAAATTCATCACATTTATAGTTTCTTACCTTTGCTTTTATAGTAGTCTGCTATGCAAAAGAATGAATCCCAATCTGGTAATAATGAAGTGAAACCACTCAATAGTGTTTTTGTAGGCTGTAGCCTGGATGGCTATATTGCCTATAAGAGTGATGGATTGGAATGGCTGGATAAAATACCAAATCCCGAAAAGGAAGATAGTGGTTATTATGCTTTTATGGATCGCATTGATGCCTTGGTAATGGGGAGGAGGACTTTTGAAATAGTGCTCGGTTTTGGGGACTGGCCATACAAAAAGTCCGTATTTGTATTGAGCAACAGCCTAAAGGAAGTACCAGATCAATTAATTGGTAAAGTAGAAATTGTCAATGGAGATTTGAATCTAATACTCCAAAACCTCCATGCAAGAGGTCTTTACCGTTTATATATTGATGGAGGGCAAACAGTTCAGGCGTTTCTGAAAGAAGACCTCATAGACGAAATGATTATTACAAGGATACCAGTTGTTTTGGGTGATGGTTTGCCATTATTTGGTATGCTTAATAATATGCTATGGTTTGAGCATAAAAGCACAGAGGTGTATTTGGGTGGTCAATTGGTGCAAAGCCACTATATACGGAATAGGAATTATTAGATATTGGCTAAGAATTATAGGAGTTGGCTTTTTGTTTTCCCTTTAAGATAAATTGTAAAAAGCAATCCCCAAATGAAGCCACAAGTAATAGAAACAAATAGTATTATCCAGGAATTTGGAATAAGCCTCTTTGAATAAAAATAAACAGGAATACTTAATACAATATTAATCAATAGGGCTATGAGTATGATAAATAGGATTGGGCTGATTTGCATAAAATAGAAACTTTAGCACCAACATAGTTTTTTTGTTTCTAACGTGCGATTGCACAAGGATATAAAAACAAAAAAACTGGCAAGTTACTCACATCGCACCGCTACAACCTCCCGCCCTTGCTACATTCCTGTCCTGGGGGATTCAGAGGGAGCTGGCCGTATGAGACTTGCCAGGACGACAAAGGTAATGCAAATTTTGTTTTTTCAATACTTTTCTATGAATAAAAAATTGAGCCATGCAACTGTATGGCCTTAATTCTATATCTAAATCACTAGAAAACCAATAAGAAGGGTAGGTGCATAGGCTATTTGTTTTAACCTTTAACGGATCAAGTTGAATAGTTGGGGGATGAAAAATATTATTGTTGTTTTGCAAATAAAAAAACGTTGAACGACAATTACCAGACATTGATATCGTTGCTACTTCCAGAAGGGATTTTAGAATATTTTGATGT
>CANGSR010000192.1 GCA_947456055.1 Chitinophagaceae bacterium | reverse complement strand
GATACATTTACCCGTTATAATTAGGGTCAAATTCCACAATCCATTCTATGCCATATTTGTCTCTAAATATTCCAGCATAAGTACCCCAAGGACTGTCGCCAATGGGCCCTTCTATAGCTCCTCCTTCCGATAGGCCGTTAAATATTTGGTCTGCCTCTTCTCTGCTTTCTGCACTAAGCATTATTTTAGACCTGTTTTCATTTTCGTTTACACGTCCCATAAATTCCGGAACATCATTAGCCATTAACACATTGTGTTTTCCTATTGGCAAAGCAATGGTCATTATTTTATTTGCCTCATTTTCATCTACAGGAAAGTCAGAGCTTGCGAGGTCTTTGAAGCGTATGATCTTAGTGAAATCTCCGCCAAAAACTGATTTGTAAAAAGTGAATGCTTCTTCAGCATTTCCATTGAAGTTGATCCAAGGATTGATTGTTCTCATAACTTTATTTTTAAGTGTTTAGTTTGTGCATATTAAAATATATTTTTCATTTGTCAATATGATTGATAAATTCCTTCTTATACATTCTGAGGTAGGGCTGCCAACAAATCTTCCAGGTTTTTTAATGTTATGGTAAACCCGATCTTAAAGCCCTCCAATAATTTTTCCATTCGTTCAAACGATTCATTAAATATAGTAATGCTGACAATTGTCTTCCCATTTTGTTCACTAAATGTGTAATCCCATACAGAACCAGGCAATTCGGGGTTTTCGTCTTTGTCTGCAAAAGAGTTATACATTTTAAAATTAGTTTTCGGGGTAATGGATATATATTTCTGAATTGCCCAACGTTCTTGCCCGTCGGGGTTTATCATAGCATAGAATCTTTGTCCTCCGACTTTGAAATCCATATACTTAGTTTTGGCACGCATTGGTGCAGGTGCCCCCCCATTGGTCCAGTAGTTCAGGTTTAGTAAAAGCATCCCATATTAAAGAAAGTGCAGCATTAAATTCCCTGGTTATAAATACCGTTTTCGCAGCTTTATCAACATTAAAATCAAATAACAAATCGTTGTTCATTTTTTCTGTCCTTACATTGTTAATAATAGTTCGTCAAGTTGGTTAAATTGAATTTCCCAATTTTGCCTGAATTGGGCTAACCAATTGTCAAATTCTTGCATTTTTTTTGCATTAAGGTGATAGTAAATCTCCCTGCCGCTCTGCTCAGGTTTAACCAATTCGCATTCGAGCAATACTTTAATGTGTTTTGATACTGCCTGGCGGGTCATATCAAAATTTTCAGCCAACGCATTTGGTGTTAATGCCTGGATAGCGATTAATGTTAAAATAGCTCTCCGTGTTGGGTCTGATATGGCTTGGAATATATCCATTTTCATGTTTGATTATAAATTGCGCAACCTTTAGGTTGCAAATTTATATGCAACTTTTGGGTTGCGCAAATATTTAAGCATTTATTTTTTCAAGTATTTTGATAGTTAGTTTAGTGACAATTGCGTTACTCCTTACAACAACTAACTTAACCGTGTTTTACTTTATAGGAAGAGGGGATTTGAACCAAGAATCATTAGTAATCATATGATTTTCAATTATTCATATTGGATTTATATGGGTTGTAGCCCCCCAACGCAAAAAACAATCGTAAAATGCCTACTCCCTTTACAATAACTTGCATAGTATGGCTATTTTACCTTGCATATTCACTACCGATAAACATACGACCTACGCTAAAGCTTCAGTGGTTGATATCGTATTGAAATGAACTCGCACCTGTCCCTAGTTTGTTTAGTAGCATGACTGTTAAGCATTCTACCTAAAATTACGAAAACAATAAAGCTTCACAAATGTGAAGTTTTACTTGTGGGACTGGACGGGACTCGAACTCGCGACCTCCACCGTGACCTGGCGGCATTCTAACCAAGACCCTAAAACAAAAAAGCTTTACAAATGTGAAGCTTTACTTGCGGACTGGACGTTACTCGAACCCGTCCCGACATTCGTTGGGACCGTGACAGGGCGGCATACTTGCCCAATATCTCAAAAACAAAAAAGCTTCACAAAAGTGAAGCTTTAATTGCATACTGGACGGGACAAATTTGAACTTTTTGGTGAAGGATTTGAAGGCCATTGTAAATTCAGAGGCAAGATGACCCATTGTAATAACATCATTTTCTCCACAGTCCAAGTCTTATCTGCAACTCTACTGAACTGCGTCTGGCAAGCTGAATGGCTTGCCAGACGCAGTTTTTGGAGCTTATAGATGGGCATGTATAGATTAGTATATTTTAATGTATTAATTTAGGCTTGAACTCAAATGCAGACCCAATTGGCTTTTCAGAATATTTTGATATTCATTTCTATTTAGATGATATTCATTGTTGCATAAAACTAATCACCATATTTACGACGGTTACGAAATTTTTTAAAAAAACTACTTTAATGTCCGGGTACTACCACATCAAACTTGCGCACCAGCAATACAGAAAGCAGTATCACCATTACTATTGCAACGCCCAAAAATACTGTAAATATTTTGTAGGTTTTATTTGACTGTTTATACCCATGTAGTTCATTTATATTGTTCAGGATATTTTCCATCCTGGAGAAGGCTGTTTCGCCCTTTACTACATAATCATATGCTCCGTATTTCATACTGTCCACCGCTACTTCCAGTTTGTCCTGGCCCGAAAGCATAATGACTTGGGTAGCTGGCCGTAACTCTTTAATCTTTTGCAATACCTGTACCCCATTTTGAGTATCTGGAATATGAGAATTGAGATGATAATCAAGTATTACTATTTCAGGGTTCAAATTAAGGTCCCGTATCGCCTCCTCACCGGTTTCATAAGTTTTGAACTGGTAGCCAAATCTGCTGCTGAGGTAATCCTTTAGCATTTCGTTCTGTATTGGTTCATCATCAACCAGAAAAATGTAATTATTGTTTTGTGCCATAAAGAGTGATTGAAAAGTGTGAGAAAAGTATAATGACGTTAAATGATTCTAAGTTCTTCAAAAGCCCTGTTGCATATTGCTTTAAGATTAGTAATTAGTTTTACAAGTTCTTGCATGTCTGCTTTTGCATCAGCGCAACTCTCTATATATGCAATCCGGCTTATGTTTTCATTTACTCCCATATATGTCAATTGGGGCTTGAGGGAGTGGGCTGCCTGCTTGATAGCATAGTGGTCTCCTGACACAGTACCTTCTTCTAATTTTGCCAGTTGTTTGGGGGTATTGTCAAGAAAAACACCTACGTATTTTTGGATCTTTTCCATATTGCCACCTGTAAATTGACGCATAAAGCTTAAGTCAGTAACAGACAAGATTGAATTAGTATTAATCTGAGTTGCTGGTTTGGCAACATTATCTCTTACCAACCCGGGAATTTCATTGATTACAGAACTCATTTTTTGTAATAGTTCTGTAGGGTTGAAGGGTTTTGAAACATATGCATCCATGCCTGTTTCATAATACTCATGCACATCCTCCTGCATTACATTAGCTGTCATGGCTATTATTTTTACATTGCTCGATGGTTTTGGGAGTGAATTCCGGATCAGCCTTGTGGCAGTAAGTCCATCCATAACCGGCATCTGGATATCCATCAGCACAATATCAAATAAACTTGTTTTCAGTTGCTCTAATGCATCTTGCCCGTTTATTGCAATTAGGACTTCAATGCCCGGCAATATATCCGATAAGGTATCTTCCGCCACCATGCGATTGAATTCATTATCTTCAACCAACAGTATTTTTAGATTTTTAAGCCGTTCTAGCTCTTTGGTGTCTATCTTCTGGGTTACTTTTTCCGGAGCCTGGACTGTTGACTCATCAAACACCATTACTGCCGAGAAGGTACTACCCTTACCCTGCTCGCTGCTGATAAAAATGTCGCCACCCATAAGATTAGCCAGTTGCCTGGAAATAGTGAGTCCAAGGCCTGTACCTCCGAACTTCCGGGTAATGTCAGACCCAGCCTGAGTGAAACTCTCGAATAGTGTGCTAATATACTCAGAGGCTATTCCGATGCCTGTATCAACGACATCAAAAATAATTGCTGGTTTACGGTTATCTGTCTTTTGCAATGATGCCATTATTGATACGGATCCTTTTTCGGTAAATTTTATAGCATTACCTACAAGGTTTACTAATACTTGATTCACCTTGGTTGGATCTCCTTTTATCATTTGGGGCACTGCATCATCAGTTTCAACTATTAGTTTAAGCTCTTTTTCCTCTGCTTTTGCACAAAGCATATCGAAAATCCCCTGCATCAATTCCCGTATATTGAAATCAATTTTTTCAAGAGTTACCTTGCCTGCTTCAATTTTTGAAAAATCTAATATATCATTAATGATTACCAGCAGGTTATCGGCACTCATTTTAATAGCGTTTAGGTAGCGAATTTGCTCAGGCTTAGGGTCTTTTGAAAGTACAAGCCGTGTCATCCCTACAATAGCATTCATAGGGGTGCGTATTTCGTGGCTCATATTGGCCATAAACCTATGCTTTATCTTTACAGCCCTTTCAGCGGTATCCTTGGCTTCCTGTAGCTGGTGGGTGCGTTCCATTACCAACCTTTCCAGTTCATTATTATGCCTGTATAATAATTTGTTTTGCTCTTCTAATTGCTTGTCCTGGTAAAAACCTTTTACAGCTTCTTTTATGGTCAACAAAAGATCATTTCCTTCCCAGGGCTTTGCGATGTACCGGTACAGGTTAGCATTATTTACAGCTTCGGTAATAGCCTCAATGCCTGATTGTCCGGTTAGTAAGATAGTATAGGTAGCAGGGCTAATTTGGTGGACATTAATTAAAAATTCATGACCTTTTTTACCAGGCATTAATTGGTCTGAAATTACGACCGGAATAGTATTGCCGGCTTCAAGAAGCTCAATAATTAATTCAATAGCTTCTTCAGCGCTTTCAGCTACTTCAATTGAATATTCTGACCCAAAACTCCTGCCGAGTTGCGACCTAAGGCCATTCAAGACCTCTTTCTCGTCGTCAACACAAACTATAATTCCATTTGTCATGTCCTAAATTTTAATATTATATGAATGAAATTTTGAAATAGTCAAGCCTGCCATTGGTATTGCCAATAGCTATTCTTTTAAAAATATTGTATTAGTTATTGGTTTTAGTTTTAGGGATTTTCACATAAAATGTTGTGCCTTCTCCTTCTGTAGTTTCAAAAGATATTAATGAATTATGTTCTTTAAGTATACGGCATATTATATCCAACCCCAGTCCACTACCTTCACCTGAACCCTTAGTAGTAAAAAACGGAGTAAATATTTTATCCTGAATTTCCTTAGGTATCCCTTTTCCTGTGTCTTTAATGCTTACATTAATATAGTCTCCGTCATTCTTAATGCCAATAGTCAATATTCCCTTATTGTCCATTGCTTGTACTGCATTTATAATAAGGTTGGTCCAAACCTGGTTGAGCTGGTCTGCATAACCCAGTATTTCAGGCACATCATCATAATTTTTAATAACTGTAATGCCAATTTTCAGCTTATTACTATAGATAGTAAGTACGGTTTCCATATTATCACAGAGGTTTATAGATTCCATTTCATCATTATGCGAAGTATGCGCGTATGTTTTCAAGGCTTTAACAATTCTGGATGCTTTTTCTACGGCAATTTGTATAGTCTTGTTACTACGTTTTTGGTTAAGAATATTGTAGATAAGCATTACCAATTTTTCAAAATGTTCCAGTTTTGAAAGCTGTTCCAAACCAATACTAACTTCATAAATACCCACCTGGACTAACCTGTCGGATAGGAAATGAGGATTATTAATTCCCAGGTCTATGAAGCGGGCCCTCATTGCCTTTTTAATTTCCCTTTCTTCTTTAGTTGAAAATGTTTCCCTTCCCGTTTTTGCTGAGGAAATAAATGCAACAAACATATCCCTTTCAGTTTCATTCAGTGATGTTGTTAACCAGATTAAATCAGAAAGCACTTCTGAAAATGCATGTTCCGATTCTTCTGCTGATGATTTTATTGCACCCAACGGGGTATTAACTTCATGGGCAATACCTGCTGCTAATTGACCCAGGACAGCCATTTTTTCCGATTGTATTAGTTTAGAATGGGTTTCCTTTAGTACCAAATAGGCATTCTCAGCCCTTTGCTTTTCCAGTTTCAGCTCATCCATCGTATTTGAAAGCACTAAATTATTCTTCTGTAGTAGTAGCCTATTGCTAATCACAGATTTTACAAAGTACTGCATGCTGAAATAAATAATTATAATTGGGCCCAATAAATTCATGCCATCAAACATTGCCTGCGCTGTTTGAGAAATGGGAAAATAATATGCAGATAAATACTTATTGAATACGATAGTACAAAGAATTGCAACCATCAATAAAATCATCCAAAATGCAGCTTCATTTTTGCCTTTGTACATTAATGCACCAACAGGTGCCAGAAAAGCCCAGAAAATAACTATGCCTCCCTGAAATCCGCCACTACTCAACTCCATAATTACCGGCATCATAAATATGCTAAAGAGCTGCACATTTATTAGATATTTCTCCTGTTTATTGTAGAAATAATGAATAAGCGCAGGGCCAATAATGAAAAAATATAAAATCGGCCCGCAAGTTGAAATGCGAATCCCATAATAATAGTAATACAGTATGGCCCAAACCACAGCTGCCGCGCAGGTGGCAATCGAAATAATCACAATTGACATTTTTTGCAGTACCACCTCGGGGGCATCTGATTTGTTGGTGGAAATATTTCTGAGATTTGCCCCAAACCGGTTCATAATTATTGCAACAAATATTACTACAATAAGAAAGCCTATAATAAACTTATAAAGCGTTTCTTGCTGATTCATTTGATGTTTATCAGTGACAATCTTATTTAGCTTAGCCTCATTTTGCAGTTTTTCGTCTAATAATTTTTTTCTTATAAAATTTTGTTTTTCAACAGATCGTGCCAATAGCATTGCGTTATTGTTGCTGATGAAACTATCCATTGCAATCAAAGCAGAATCAGCATATGAACTGGATAATTTGTACTCATTTTTTACTTTATAAACTTTAAATAACTGGGTGTATAGCATATGTGCCAGTGAATAATCATTCCAGAAAGTCTTAGGATGGGAATAGTTTAAAGCACTTAGTAGAAGTTTTTCAGCTTCATCATACTTCTTATGTTCATAATAAATTTCACCAAGAATTCTCATTGAGAAAACAGCATTCCTAATATTCCTGGTAGCTATGCTGTTACTAATATCGGTTTTTAATAGTGGTATAGCTTCGTTATACTTTTTCAGATAAAAATAGGTAATACCAATATTACCTTGGGAAATGCCAATCCAATCATTTTGGTTGTGCTTTATTGCATAGTCATTTAGTTTTTGAAAATAGAATATTGCACTGTCGTATTTGGCCATTTGCCTGAAGCACATACCTATTGTGTTCAAAATGAATTTAGCATTAGAATCCAACACCAGTGCTTCTTTAAGATATTTTAATGACTGTTCATATTCTTGATATCTATAAAACAGCAAGCCTAGCTTGTAAGTGTTACGGTGTTTAGCAGGGTAGTTTTCAACTGTGAAATTTCTATAAATTTCATATGAAGCTAGAAATTGTTCGGTTGCGGCACTCAGCTCAGTACTATTATTAATATACATGTCTCCCAAAGCCTCGTGAGCATCGGCCTCTAGACGATTAAGGTTTTTTCCTTCAATATTTGTTATCAAAGCCCGTAGACTATTGACTGCGCTATCTCTACTTATAAGCTTATCACGATATTGGTGAAGTATTGAGAATAGATTAATGGATAATTGAAACTCTAAATCACCACTGGCATTTATTCTTAATCTATTGACAGAATCATTGATTTGTGACCAAGATTTATTTTGGAAAAAGGAATTAGTATCCAAATAATAGTTTTTTTCAATGCCTGCACTTAAATAATTAGCTTTCTGCCCAAAAGCAGAATAGCACCCAAAAAACACCAAAATGAATACCAGAAAACGCATAAAGCTCTTTTATTTATCACTTTAAAATATCAGCAATTAGGAGTTTGCCTATTTATACTGCATGGACATTTAAAAAATGAGTTTAAATTAATTATTCATTAATGCAAGCTAGTGCTTACAATTATTTACAAAACCTATCCGGAACGAAATTTGCTTACTACCTAAAATATATTATTACTTTCTACTATCTACTAACTACTATCTACTAACTACTCATAAAGTGCCCTCAACAAAATACATGTCAATTTCCCCCTTTCCTTTTGCAGCAATTTTTCCTCTATGTGTGCAATGGTACCTGTGTTTTACAAGATCAAAGGTGGCTTTAGAAATGTTTATTTTCCCGATTTCGCCATGTGATTCAATACGAGAGGCCATGTTTACGGCATCGCCCCAAATGTCATAACAGAATTTCTTCTTCCCAATTACCCCCGCAATAAGTGTTCCTGTATGTATACCAATTCTAATATTCCATGGGATCCTGCCTTGTGCATGCCTGTCTCTGTTCCAACTTGAAACCCATTTATGTATTTCCCAGGCTGCGGCTACAGCGTCAATAGGATTAGTGAAATTTTTATTTGGCAAGCCTCCTGCACACATATAAGCATCACCAATTGTTTTAATTTTTTCCAGGTTATGCCGCTCAATAATCTCATCAAATGCAGTATAACATTCATTCAGGGTTTGCACAAGTTCCTGAGGAGTGGCAGTTGAAGCCAGCTGTGTAAACGACTGAAAATCTGTAAACAACACAGTCGCCAACTCATAATGGCGTGGTTTTGCTTCCCCTGATTCCTTTAGTTCGACGGCAATTTCATTTGGCAAAATATTTAACAATAGGTCATCAATTTTCTTTTTTTCTTCTTGCAATTCATGTGTCCTTTCGTTTACCAACAATTCAAGTTCCTTATTGTGCCTTTCAAGTAACTTATTCTGTATTTCAAGTTTCTGGCCTTGATAAAAACTTTTTATAGCTTCCCTTACTGTAAGTACAAGATCTTTTTCTTCCCATGGCTTTGTGAGATAGCGATACAAATTTGCATTGTTAACCGCATCAGTTACTGCTTCAAGGTCGGAATGGCCGGTAAGCAGCACATTAAATGTTGCTGGTGATATCAGGTGAATATGTTTTAACAATTCATGTCCTTTAATACCTGGCATCAACTGGTCTGAAATAACTACAAGTATCTCATTTCCTTCATTTATTAGATCCTTCACTAGTTCCAGGGCCTCCTCACCACTTTCGGCAAGTTCTATTGCATATTCTGCACCGAAATCCCTAACCAACTGCGATTGAAGTCCGTTCAAAACTACTCTTTCATCATCTATACAAAGTATAATTCCATTATTCATTACCTAGTCATTTATCAAGTCTATTAATTCAGATT
>CANGSR010000191.1 GCA_947456055.1 Chitinophagaceae bacterium | reverse complement strand
CGGCTATCTGTGGAACAATGATGGACATGTGGTATATATGAGCCAAAATATAAAATGGCTGAAACCAATGTTTATTGATACCCAGTACGAAGGCGTGGTAACAGTAAAAGAGATATTCCCTGAAAAACACAGGATATTATACGAATGTGCGGTATACAACAAAGAAACCGGCGAACAAACCATAGCCGGCGAAGCCCTGCTGATGAACAGGAAATCTTACGTTTGGAATTAAACAATTTTGAACTATTAATAACGAAACTGCCACATCTTTTAGGAGGTGTGGCAGTTTTTGATTTTTGGAGACAAATAAGCACTGTAAGGGTTGGGCATAGTCTTCAGACTACGTCCAAGTGGGGGCAAGTCTCCCTACTTGCGAAGTCAAAGCTTATAAGAATTGCCTAAATAAATCTAGATTTATTGGCTAAAACGAATTCAATCATTTCTCCACCACCAACCTACTAGTAAACTTACCTGAACTTGTATTGGCTGAAAGCAAATACATACCAGCAGGCAGATTAGAGTGGATTTGTTGGGGACTATTGGTAAAAATACTATAGCTAGCAATCTTTGCCCCAGCCATATTTGTTATTATTAGTTCTGTTGCTTCTCTGAATGATGATTTTATGGTACAGGTAAATACCTCACCTGCCGGGTTAGGATTAACAAAAATCCCCCCACCAGCGCCTTTAATAGAATTTACTGTCCTTAATGAACAATTATTTAAAGTGATGGAAAATTTAGTTGTAGAGGTGGCCCTGCAATCATTCACCTGTATACTAAAAGTATCTGTACCCACATAACCACTTAACGGGGTATAAGTAAATCCAGTGGGTGTAAGCGCCCCTCCGCTTGAAGTGGCAGTATATGACCCAATAACTGTACCGTGTAATGGCAGTGTAGCTAAACTCCAGGTCTCTGTTTGGCTTACATCGGTATCTACTACACTTAGGTAGGCATCCAGGTTTAAAACAGAATCCCTACAAATATCAAAATGCTGCTCTGCCCCTGATACAAACGTTGGGGTATAGTCATATTTTATCATCCTTACCCTGGCATTTCCTAAATCTGCACAATACAAATTACCTGCACAGTCGAATTCAAGATTAACCTGGTGCGAAAATTCAGCAGCTGTGGCTGGTCCACCATCTCCTCCATAACCGCTAATCCCGTTTCCTGCCAATGTATGTAATATCCCTGCGGTATCTATCATCCTCACCCTATAGTTTTCCATGTCACTAAAATAAAAATTACCTTTTTGATCACGTATAAGGCAAACAGGCGAATAAAATCGAGCCAAGACCGCTGATAGTCCATCCATTGAAAATCCTGCACTTCCAATTCCAAAAATCGTATTAATGTTACCGAATGTATCAACTTTTCTAATTCTACAATTAATTTGATCAGTAAAATAAATATTACCTGTATCATCCACAGTAATACCATATGGATTTCTTAAAAAAGCATCTGTAGCAGGGCCTCCATCGCCCCCATAACCATAAATTGCACCACCTGCTATGGTGTTTATAATACCCAAAGGAGATATTTTACGTATACGCCTTGTATCAGTTGAAACATATACATTCCCAAATCTATCAATACAACCAAGTACAGGATCATACAATTGTGCATTTGTTGCTTCACCACCATCACCACTAAAACCAGACGTGCCATTACCAGCAATAGTAGTAATGATACCTGAGGTATTAATTTTCCTTATTACATTATTACCAAATTCAGCTAAATAAATATTCCCAATTGCATCAATTTTTATTCTGAAAGGATTATTCAATTGGGCCAGACTGGCAGCACCACCATCGCCTGCATACCCGGCAACCCCAGTACCTGCTATGGTTGTAATAATTCCATTTAGGTCAATTTTCCTTATTCGGTTACTATCTATTTCAGCAAGATACATATTCCCATAATTATCAAAAGCAAAATCACAAGTACTAATCTGAGCCGCAGTGGCATGCCCCCCATCACCAGAAAACCCTCGAGTACCATTTCCAGCGGTTGTGGTTATGATTTGCGTGAATGCAGTATTTATACAGAATAAACACAGGAATATAAAAGTCAGTACAGTATATCTAGTCATATTCAATTTGCTTTTTAACACATTGAAATTTCATAATAATAACAAAGATAATCATTTTTTTAATTTACCATCGGATTACTATACTAATATTTCCGCCATTGTTTAGCTATTTTGCTATTCAATTGCAACGATAATTTATAATCATACGGAAACATACTTAGATACAACTTGATAAAACTCAAACGGGCAAATATACACTTGGTCTTGATGTAGTATTAGGATTACTTGAACCAACAAATTAGAAATTCACTCTTAGCCCAATAATTGCTATCCCCCAATTTCCTACTACCTTTAAATTCAAAACACGCCAAAAATGCGCCACTTAATACTCCTCATCATCATTTTCACAACCACCGCCACCCTCGCCCAAAACAAGGAGGCTGCGGGTATAATAATTTTAGGTATAGCCCAGGATGGAGGCTATCCGCATATGGGGTGTAGTAAAGAGTGCTGCAATAAGGCATGGGCAGATGATACCAACAAAAAGTATGTGGTATCGTTGGCATTGGTAGACCCAATAGCAAAAAAATGGTGGTTGTTTGAGGCTACTCCTGATATCAAGGAGCAATTGCATTATTTCAGGCAGCTCACAAATGGAGTCTACAATTACCTACCCGACGGTATTTTTTTGACACATGCACATATAGGTCATTATACAGGATTAATGCAATTAGGAAGGGAGGTGATGAATACCCACCTGGTGCCGGTTTATACCCTACCCAAAATGAAAAGCTATCTGGAAACCAATGGCCCCTGGAGCCAATTGGTGAAACTGGAAAATATAAAGCTGGTTAGCCTATTGGCAGATAGCACTCTTGAATTGCCAGATGGAATAGACATAAAAGCTTTTACAGTGCCGCATAGGGATGAGTATTCTGAAACTGCAGGATTTAACATTAGTACCCCTAACAAAAAATACCTGTTTATTCCCGACATCAATAAATGGGATAAATGGAATAGGAGTATTGTAGATGAAATCAATAAGGTGGATATAGCCCTGGTGGATGGTACATTTTATGATGGCAATGAACTACCCGGACGGAAAATGAGTGAGGTACCCCACCCTTTCGTTATTGAATCTATGGAATTACTTAACAAGGTAAAATCTAAAACCTGGTTTATCCACCTGAACCATACCAACCCTTTATTGTGGGATGCAAGCAAACAGAATGATTTTCTGAAAACAGGTTACCACCTGGCAAGGCAGGGGCAACAGTTGTAGTTGTATTGTTAATATCTTTAGGCACCAGAGGCGGGGCGTAGTCCTCATCAAATATTTGTGAGGATAATTAATATCTTTACAGACTACCAACAAGATTGCGCCACTAAATGAAATACCTTATTCTCATAGGCTTATTGCTCCATATCCATACTAGTGGTTGGGCACAAAGCAATGATACGTTTATGGTATATTTCCCTTTTAATGATTCTCTGGTGGGCATCAGGGCTACCTCTTACATCGATAGCCTTTTAGAAAGCAATACATTGATACCTGGTCAAAAACTTATCATCTTAGGTTATGCCGATTATGTAGGTGGGGTAAGGTATAATGAGTCCTTATCTATGGCTAGGGCTAGTAAGGTGAAGGACTTCCTTTTGGCTTCGGGATTTGAGATGAGCGATATAATGCTCTACGTTGGTAAGGGTAAAATAGAGAGGGCGCCTGTAGATGGGCTAATAGGATATGATGATGACCGCAAGGCACTAATCATTATAGATAAAACTCCACCCGCCCGTGATACTGCACCTGAATATATACATGTAGAATTGCCGCCACTAGATACAATATTATTTGATGTACCTGCAGCCGCACTCAAGGACACAGTACCGTTTCTTGATTATAATAACATTAAAATAAATGAAACTATTGCCTTAAGGCATCTTCTTTTTATTGGTGGAAATGATATAATGCTGGATGAATCTTTACCTGAATTAAATAGGTTGTTTGAATTCCTGATGGAGCATAAAACCGTGACCATAAGAATTGAAGGTCATATTTGCTGCAATAAAATTGATGACCCCTACAATCGTACAACTCTATCGGCTGCTAGGGCTTTGGCTGTATACAACTACCTGATAGATAAGGGGATAGACGAAACCAGGCTATCAGTTATTGGATATGGACATACACGCCCATTAGTAGACCCTGAAAGAACCGAGGCAGACAGGGCAAAAAACCGGAGAGTAGAAATAAGGATACTTACTAAATAAGAACAGGGTTTCACCAAAGTAATTTTGGCAAAACCCTATCCATTAATATACTTTTTATTCAGCTTCTATTAGCTCAATCATGTGCATCTCCTTATTGTAAAGAAACACGCAATATCTATTGCCAAATGCTGCTGACCTGAATTTATTGATTTTACGATAGCCTTCTTTTTCAAGCCTTTCGGTTTCGGCATCTATATCATCAATAAATAAGCCTACATGATAGAAACCTGGTTTCTTTTGCAACATGCGGTAAAGGGCAGTTCCCTCACCATTAGGCTCTACAAACTCAAGGTTGATATTACCGTATTTGAAGAAACAAACTTTTACCTTTTGTTCCTCAATATCGTATACTTCAGATACAGTGCCTGATGGGTATAATATGCGGTAATCCTCAACAGCTTCCTCAAGGCTGGCCACAAGGCAGCCTATATGGTGCATGGGCAATTCGGAATTAGCCATTTAATTTGCTTTCGATATTTGAAACCAATGCGCCAACATTCATCCAATTTTGGATTTCAATGGTAGTAAACTTGATTTTGAATTTCTTTTCCATAGCTACAACTAGTTCAATATGGCTTAGTGAGTCCCACTCATCAATATCCATAGCTGTGGTTTCAGCAGTTAGTTTAATATCATCGTTATCTAATACTTTACAGTATATCTTTTCTACTTCGCTTAAAATTTCGTTGAAGCCCATGTTTTATTTTTATTGGTTATGAATGTATCTATCTTTTTAAATTCTCCTACATTAAGCACCCAAAAACCATCTACCTCTTTAAAACCCAGATTCTGGTAGTGGTCTTTTACAATGCCATTCTTTTTCGTAGGTATATACTCAGCCTTGATTGTCTCAAAATTATTAAATTCGGCTAGTTCCACAATAGAATTAAGGGTGAAATTTTCCATTCCTCTTTTCAGCACCCTGCAACTCATTATCCACGAGTCAATAAACAGGGTTTTGCTGTCCTCCTTTTTCAAAATAATCAGCCCTATTAATCCATGGTCGCCAAACCTATCTTCCAGCGAAAGGGATATTGTAGCATAGTCAGGGTCTTTCCTTATTTGCTTGATATCTTCCTCAGTATACCTTATGGTCCTTAGGTTAAACTGGTTTGACCGCTGTGTAAGCTGTGCCACTCTAGGCGTGTTGAAATCATCAAAAGGCTTTACATCTGAAAGCATATGCAAATTGAGCAAAAAGTCATGCTCATTATCAAAACTCTGGAGCAGAATATTCCTTTGGGCTTCTTCCTGGTATTGCTTTGTCCGTATTTCATCTTCCTCTGTAAATGAGGCTGTTTCAAACAAATTCAAACCTCGTAGGTATACCAGGTATTCGGCAGGGTCTTCGGGTAAATCAGGCACTGTGATGTCTGGTATCCCCGATTTCACTATTTCACGCTCAAATGGATTATCATCGAGAAAAACCATTGAATCGAAGCTAATATTCAAGATGGATTGTATATGTCTGATATTATCCACCTTAGTTTCCCAGTTGGCTACGAAGACTGCAATATCATCTAGTCTCAAAACCATATCTGGATGGCTTATGAAAGGTTCTTTTGCAATTTCCTCAGTATTTTTACTACAGATAGCGAGTATTATTCCCCTTTGCTTCAGTTGCTTAGCCCAAAGCTGGAGGTCGGTAAAAATCTTACCTAAACCCAAGTGCCCAAGCTGGATACCCTCTACACCGTCATCTCCTATTATACCGCCCCATGTGGTATTATCCAAATCAAGTATCAGGCACTTTTTAAAGGTGCCACTAATACTCAGGATAATATCGGTAATGTTCTTAGCAATATAGGGTTGAAAATCAATGCTATAAACCATATCAGCATTTACATAGAGCTTTGGGTCGAAAATAAAACTATACCCAAGCTGGCTTTGTAAACTAGTAATGTCGCAAATAAACAGGTCTTTTGAATTCTGGCTTTGCTCCATCAGCAAGAGGTTGATTTTCCTCAACTGGTAAACAAATGAAGCATTGGTTTTTGCGGCAAAATTCCCGAAAACATTGTCATTGATTTCGGGATAGGTATTAATAATTACTTTAGATCTCAGACGGGACGCAATGGTATCCAAATACTTGCGGGTGTGCTGCAACAATTGGTCGGCATAAACTACCTGTGCAGCCCTTTCCTTCTTATAAAAATTCTTCAGCAACTTTTCGGTTGACCTGTTGATGAAAATATAATCGGGATTAAATGAATATAGCTCAGAGGATGGGTCGAAAATTTGTAAATCTATCTGGTCATAATCGGCTTCGTAAATATCAAAATCAAACTGGCGATTATAACCATAACCTTTTAGAGCAATATTTAGAAACTGAGATGCGCTATCAGAAAGTATGGCAACTTTCACTTTCTTAAATCCCGAAAAATCCTTTTTCAGATTTTTCTTAAGCTGGTTGAATGAATACATTATTTACATTAAGTATTGTTGCAAAAATAAGATAATCAGGTGGATTAACCACAGACTTAATAGAGAATTAGTAATGAGCCGCAAACTTGGGGGACTTTAGAATTTGTGTATCCGGTTTCTTTTTAAAAATACACCCATATTATTATTAGTCTTGCAATCGCCGGTGAAAGATCAAATTCAGATGGCATTATATATAAAAATATAGACATATTAACTAATAGGCATAAACCAATTGAACCAATCATAATATCCTCATTTATTTAAGATAATGGATGTGCATTACTCCATTCGGCGTAGGTACTGAAAACTATTTACAAGGAGAATTTTGTCTCAACCTTAGGATGCCTGATTTTCTGTTTAAGTTGCCTACTTTTGCCGGGTCAATAATAATTCATAAATGAAAATCTTCCTTGCCCAGCAAAACTACCATATTGGTAATTTTGAAGCCAATACCAATAAGATTATTGCAGCTATTGAAACCGCTAAAAAGGAACATGGTGATCTCATTGTTTTTTCTGAGCTTTCAATTTGTGGTTACCCACCAAGGGATTTTCTAGAATTTGAAGATTTTATTGCAGAAGGTTTAAAATGCATAGACCGGATTAAGGAAGTGGCAGACACAATTGGCGTATTGGTAGGTTGCCCATCACGCAATACTAACCACAAAGGAAAATCACTTTTTAATAGTGCCTACCTGCTTTACGAAAAAGAGATAAAAGGGATTGTCAACAAAAGCCTGCTACCTACTTATGATATTTTTGATGAGTACCGCTATTTCGAACCTGCTTTTGAATGGAATGTACTTCATTTCAAAGGCAAGAAACTGGCAGTTACCATTTGTGAAGACATATGGAACCTGGGCGAACATCCACAGTACCGTATCTGCCCAATGGACGAGTTAATCAAGCAATCGCCTGACATAATGGTGAACCTTAGTGCATCGCCATTCGATTATGTGCATGCCGATGGTAGGAAGGGCATGGTGAAACTAAATGTGCAGAAATACAAACTGCCCATGATTTATTGCAATACCATAGGTTCCCAAACCGAAATAGTATTTGATGGGGGTTCTATTGTAATGAATGCCAATGGTGACCTGATAGCTGAGATGCCTTATTTTACTGAAAGCATGCAATCGGTAACCTGGAATGAGGATGGCAGTTTTGAGGAAGCTATAGTAAGAAAGGCAGATGATGTACCTGTTGTAATGCTGACTCCAGAAAACTTCGACCATAACAAAAACATCAGCCATATACACAATGCATTACTTACAGGTATACGTGACTATTTTGGTAAGATGGGTTTCACCAAGGCTATAGTAGCCTCCTCAGGTGGAATAGATAGTGCGGTGGTACTGGCTCTTACATGTGAGGCTTTGGGTGCAGAAAATGTAAGGGCCCTCTTATTACCCTCCCAGTTTTCAACCGACCATTCGGTAAATGATGCTGTGGCTTTGTCACAAAATCTGAATAGCCACTATGACATTATACCTATAAAGGATGTGTTTTCAGCATTTGAAACTGAACTGCAGGCTGTATTCAATAACCTACCTTTCAATGTAGCCGAAGAAAACCTGCAATCACGTATCAGAGGGGCAATGGTTATGGCCCTGGCTAATAAATTTGGTGCCATCCTAATGAATACATCTAACAAGAGTGAGCTGGCCACTGGCTACGGAACCCTTTATGGCGATATGGCCGGAGGCCTGGGGGTTCTTGGCGACCTGTATAAAATGCAGGTTTATAGCCTTGCCCGCTATATCAACAGGGTAAAGGAAATTATACCCCAAAACATCATAGATAAGGCCCCAAGTGCAGAACTTCGCCCTGGACAAAAAGATAGTGACAGCCTACCTGAATACGACATTCTTGACCCAATACTCTACCAATACATTGAGCGCAGGGAAGGCCCCAAAGAGATTATAGCTATGGGCCATGATGCCAACCTTGTAACCCGCATATTGAAACTGGTAAACAATAACGAGTACAAACGCAATCAATTCTGCCCTATAATAAGGGTATCACCAAAAGCATTTGGTGTAGGGCGCAGAGTGCCTATCGTGGGGAAGTATTTGGTGTAAAACAGGGCAGTTAGTGATTAAGCTTTATTAGGTGTACTTTTCCAGTATTTCTTCACTCCCTCAATAGCTACATCCATATCTAGTTCCTTCATGCATTTGAAATGGCCTTTAGGGCAATTATTATAGCCTATTTTGCTACAAGGGTGGCAATTGAGCAATTTATTTTCAAGTATTATTGATTGGGGTGCTACCCTATCCTTCAGGTTATTATAACCGTAGTACGGAAACATGCCCATATCAGGCGAAGTATTTCCCCATAGCGATATAATCGGTTTCTGATAGGCTGCGGCAATATGCATCAGGCCGGTATCATTGCTTACAATTACCCTCGCAATTTTCACCAATTCGGCACTTTCATTGATATCAAACTTACCGCAGCTATTGTAGATTTTTATTTTGTCCTGCTCTGCAATTTCAAGCCCATCATGCTGGTCTTCAGGGCCACCGAGTAATATGACGGGATAAGGAACTTTGGCACAAAATTCCTTCCATTTGTCCAATGGTAATTTCTTGGTATTATAAGAACCGCCTATTACACAGCCCACATAACCACCCCAATGGCTCATTGGT
>CANGSR010000190.1 GCA_947456055.1 Chitinophagaceae bacterium | reverse complement strand
GGGGTTATTAAAACCTCAATGCCCCATTTTTTGAAAATATATATTTTTCTATGTGGGGCAATGACACCTCTGCAAATTATTGATTTACAACTACATGTGATTTTTCGTAATTTCCCATCATTGCCCCATTTTGCCTCAATTTTACATTCTACCTCGCCATTGTTGGTGTTTTCACCAACAATCTTTTCGTTTAGCAAATTCGTATAGCACGCAACGGCTTATCATATTCGGATAACCTCGACTGTTGTTGGTGAAAACACTAACAACGGCGTTTAGGGCTATTTTTTGCTGGAATGCCCCATTTACTTGAAATAATTATTTTTGGAAATGGGGCAATGATAACTGCGCAAATTATTAATTTTTAACTACATGTGATTTTTCGTAATTTCCCATCATTGCCCCAATGTTGCCCCATTTTGGTATGAACTATGATTAAGCAGCTTTTCTGAGGACAATAATTCTCCTCTACCTATTCTCCTTAAAACTCATTTTCAAATAGCCGAAAATCATAATTATGGAGAGGACTATACTGGTGAGGCTAATGCCTAACATGGAATTGATGATGACATTTTTGTCCATAGAGACAAACTGCAGGGTAAAAAAGATAGAAATGGCTAATATTGGGATACCTAATATTAGATTAGTAAGCCTATGCCGTAAATATGCTTGTGATGCAAATAAGGCAAACAAAGAAAAAGCCCAATAATTGAATAGCTTACCCCAATATAGACTGCCAGCCAAAAACAACAAGCCCACCAGCATATAAAACCCATATGCTACAAAGAGCAATATTTCATAAACAGACTTCTTTTCCTTTATTGCCATTCTCTAGCTGCTCCGGAATAGGTCCGGAATCTATAATGTAAAAATATATTATAACTTGATTATGCTCACCAAAAAATCCTAATACCCGGCAAGGCGCTCTATTAGTGAACCTTTCAGTTTCACTTGCCAGTCTTCCATGCGCTCCCTCTCATTTACCGATACCGAAGTGATGATACGCCATTGGTTATTTTTATCCAGCTTCAACACGTAATGGTAGTCGCAATCGTATATAGGCTGGTTGTGGATGTCATAAAACTGCCAGTTTACCTTTACTGTAATAATCCTACCTGTCCACTCCCTTCTGCTCCAAAGTTGTGGCCTCACATGGGCAATACCAAACTGCCTGTAAAACCCTACTCCCTGGTTAAAAAAACCTTCCAACCTGCCTGCATCATTGAAAACCGTGGTAGCTTCATCAGATAGCATGGTGCATGGAATATTGTATAAATAGGCCATTCCCTTGGTATCATAGGCTTCAAGGGCCTTGGCATAGTTTTCAAAAAAATTACTGATTTGCTGCATTGGTGGGATTGAACTCTTCATAGCCCTGATTATCTGTGAGCGAAATTAGGACATTTATTTCAGCCCTGTAATGATAGATGCCACCAAATTTTTCAGAAAATTTTGGTAAGGTTTGGGGGTGTAGATTTTCAATTTTTATCTATGGAAAATTGTAATTAGTTTTTTAAATTTACTAATCCCATCAGGCATTTATCAGTATAAATGTTGTGCCATTTTGGGGTTTCCCAAAGTTCTATTAGCGTTAGTTGATCATGTTTGCCTAGGTTTGGCTAAAGCCATATGTAATTTAATTTGATTCCCCGGCCTACAGGCCGGGGCTACTAAAAAAAATGGCCTGGAATTTCGGCACTACAATTTAGACTTGTTATAGTAGGAATAAAATGTAAAAATTGCTATAAATAACCCTCCAATCACTCTCAATCCAATTAGTTTTACTTCTTTTCAATTATTTCGCCGGCTTATTCGAAAAATAGGCTAGCTATCATTAATTTTGAATCAAATTAGAATCCACGTGAAGACCTTGCTTAATGATGCGCAGCTTGACATTACCTTGCATAGGCTTGCACACCAGTTAGTTGAAAATCATTTATCATTTAAAGATACGGTCATAATTGGTATTAGGCCACGTGGTATCCTATTGTCTGACAGGATAGCAGGACTGGTGAAAAAAATCACCGGTAATAACCATATTGGTTATGGCAAGCTGGACATCACCTTTCACAGGGACGATGTGTATACCAATGAGCTAGTTGTACCTGAGTCTACTGAAATACCATTTAGTATTGAGGGTAAAAATGTAATACTGATAGATGATGTACTCTATACCGGCAGAACTATAAGGTCGGCAATGGATGCGCTTATTGATGTAGGCAGACCAAAAAAGGTGGAACTCCTGGTGCTGATAGACCGTAGGTTCAGCCGGGAACTGCCGATACAACCCGATTATTTTGGTGATACTGTGGATACGATTACTACCCAAAAGGTAAAAGTATATTGGAAGGAAAAAGACGGTAAGGATGAGGTGGTGCTGATAGATAAGGTGAGCCAATCCTGACGAGTCTGATTGTAATTTGAATTATAAATTTAGAATTTAATTAAATATGCCGCTTTCTGTAAAACATCTGCTTGGAATTAAAGAATTGACTGTTAACGATATTGAACAAATATTTAAAACGGCCGAAAGTTTCAAAGAAGTATTACAGAGACCCATTAAGCGTTTACCCACCCTTAGGGATACTACTGTTGCCAATATATTTTTCGAAAATTCAACACGTACCCGCTTATCCTTCGAGCTTGCAGAAAAACGCCTGGGGGCTGATGTGGTTAATTTTTCAAGTTCGGGTTCTTCGGTATCAAAAGGCGAAACTCTTATTGATACGGTAAATAATATCCTCTCTATGAAGGTGGATATGGTGGTGATGCGCCATTCGGCAAGCGGGGCACCCTGGTTTCTGTCGCAGCATATTGGGGCGAGTATTATCAATGCAGGTGATGGCACTAATGAACACCCCACCCAAGCACTTCTGGATGCATTTTCGATGAGGGAAAAACTAGGCAATCTTAAAGGCAAACGAATAACCATACTGGGAGATATAATGCACTCAAGGGTTGCGCTAAGTAATATTTTCTGCCTCACTAAGTTGGGTGCAGAAATTACGGTTTCAGGCCCTCCTACCCTTATCCCAAAACATATTGAATCACTGGGGGTAAGAGTGGAATATGATATCAAGAAAGCCCTGGAATGGTGTGATGTGGCGAATGTACTCCGCATACAGTTGGAAAGGCAGCATAAACCTCTTTTTTCAACCTTAAGGGAGTATGCCCTATTCTATGGGGTAAATAAAAAACTACTCGACGGTCTGGAAAAAGAAATCATAGTGATGCACCCAGGCCCCATAAACCGTGGCGTGGAGTTGACTTCAGACGTTGCAGATAGTAAACAATCTATAATACTGGGGCAGGTGGAAAATGGGGTGGCCATTAGGATGGCCGTTATCTACCTCTTATCGGGAAAGAGGGATTTAACTGACCTAACCTAAACCTGACAAATCACACCACTTATGCCCAATGAATTCGTATCACTCATCAATTTTGTTAGCAAAATTCCAAGCATAAACGAACCCATAGCATCAGGTTATTATGAAAATGGCAATTGGTGGTTGAAATTCTCCATTAATATTAAGCATCCCATAGCATGGAATGTGGTACAGGAAATGGGGCATATTTGTAATTTCCTATCCCTGAACGAACCGCTACCAACTGCCTTTTATCCGGTATCCCCACCACCTTACCTAAATGGTGGTCCCGAAGATTATCTCTATTGGATATTGGAATCCACTAATACCGATTTCAAACAAGATACAATGTTTCATTGGCTGGAAGACCGACTACCCAAACCAGTTTCAGACCCCAATGCCTGGATATCAGATGATAACGAGGAGGACTTAAAGTAATTGTTCTAATAAACCTTTCCATTAACAAATTGAGAGAAATCATAGTTTATACAGATGGTAGTTGCCATACCCAATTATTGATTGGGGCATGGGCGGCAATACTATTAATTGCTGGCCAAAGAATAGAACTATCAGGTGTAGAAAATAATACCACCCATAATGCCATGGAGCTGGTGGCTGTTATAAAAGCCATTGAATATTTAAGCGAACACTACCCCAGCCTCCCTACAATAAATATCGTTACAGATAGCCAATATGTTTCAGGGCTTTTCGCCAGGGAGTCAAAACTGTCTTCTGCAGGGTTCATTACCAAAAAAGGCAATGAATTGAGAAATGCTGAATTGGTGAAGCGGCTATATGAATTGAATGCAAATCACCAACTCCATTTCACAAAGGTCAAAGCACATCAAAAAACAAGAGAGGTGGAAAATATTAATGATGAGGTGGATATGTTGGTGAGAGGTATTATGAGAAGGGAGGTGGAACAACGAAACACCCTTCAAAAAAGTCTCTATTATTAAAAGCAAATTCACGTTATCACTTTTATTTTACCCAAAATAGGTGCGCTGATCCGATGGATCAGTTTACCTGAGAAAATCATTGGCTACAAAGCCATTGGCACCTACGGAGCCAACAACACTAAAATTCATATTCATATGATATCTCTATATTTTCGTCTATCAAAAATGAATTTAAGCTATTCTATATCAATAGAAAATACTCAATAGTTATAACAATTCAGAATTCTTTTTCTAAAATTCAAATCTGGCACGAAATTTTCGGTATGAAAATTAAGAAGGTATTGTAAACACTATAAACAGGGAGGTATGTATGGGAGCAGTTATGATTTTATTCGCCTTTAGTATGTCACTCGTTATCAACTCAATTGAAAAGGTTATTTCAGGACGGGATAAAAATAAATTATCTGATTTTGAAAGGGGTGGTAGGGAATGAATAGCCCTAATCTAAATGAAACATATATTAGGCTAAACGGGGTTTTGCGTTTATTATAAAATAAGGAAAATTTGTATTAAATGAATAATCCCTAACTTAAAAGCCAAGTTAGGTAATTTATATATTTTATTTTTTTACAATCATTTATATTGCCTTTATTTGTGGCTCTGGATACCATTTGTTATTGATGTTGACCTTTATATATTTTCCATAAATTCTATATAAAATCAGAGACTTAATACCGATGTATCTGTTTGGCTTGATGTAGCATGTTGAATCGTCCTAAAAAAGTTTTCACTTTTATGGCTAATCCTAGCCGGTGATTACAAAAGTAGATTTATCCCGAATACGCTTTATATAATAAGGGTAGGACGAATCGGAAACAGGCACTGCCGGAGAGCAACCTGTAAGGAATTATTGGTTGTATCAAAGTTTAGATTATAACTCCAAAAATCCTGCATTTTAAATTAATCCCAGTTAGAATAACATTGACCTATATATACATAAAAAGCAGGCCCAAAGGCCTGCTCTCTAAGAAAAGTAATCTAATCTAAATTACCGCTCCACTACAAAATGAATTACATAATGTTCATTTGAAGTATGTAGATTGAGTAAATACCCGCCATTTGCCAATGAATTGTTCAACTGTACTTTTTCTTCCAGTTTTCCATCCATTGTTTTTGTTTGACCTCTGTATACTACCTGACCTAACATATCTACTATCTCAAAGTTTATTGCATCTGATGCCAAACTTGAAGTATTCCCAACTATAGTAAACTCACCTTTATTAGGATTTGGCATTAAAGCAATTGAGGTAATAGCATGTGTTGCATTGTTTACCATATCAGTTTTAGGGTTTACAATAACCTTAGTAACAGATAAAGTTGTATTTACCTCATTTGTTACAGTATATGTAATTGTAGCCCTACCCTCTCCTATTCCGGTTACAGAACCATTTTCAGAATTCAACTCAACAATACCATCGCAATCAGTACATGACCAGTAACCATTTTTAATAGTTTCATTAAGTCCGGTATTAGCACCAACATTCAATGTGAGTAGATTAGAGGTGATATTACCTGGTGCAGCAGTTGGCCCTACTGTAATGGCTTTTGTCACATAAGCACTACAACCGCCGGCGTTGGTTACTGTGTATGTAATCATAGCACTTCCAACACTTACTCCGGCAACGGTACCAGTTGCTGAACCTACTGTTGCTTTTGCTATGTTACTACTACTCCAGGTACCTCCTGCAGTTGCATCAGTAAGTGTAATAGTAGACCCACTTACTGAAACACTAGATGGCCCACCAATAGCAGCAGGAGCTGTAGGCAGCGCAACAACACTCATCAGGAGTGTAGACCTACAACCACTTGCCAATGTATAAGAAATTGTAGATGTGAGATTTGCCGCATTACCTGTCAAAACTCCGGAACCTGCTATAATGGAAACGATAGTAGGAGAACTGCTTGTCCAGGTACCTCCAGAAATAGCATCGGTGAATGTAAGTGTATTGTGCAAACAAACAATACCTGGCCCTACAATTGGCGATAAAGGATTAACTGTAACAGTTACCATAGCAGTACATCCTGTGCTTAGCCTATATGATATTACTGTTGAACCTGCCGCAACTCCACTAATCATACCGCTGGTACCAATTGTAGCTATAGCGGTATTGGCTGAACTCCAGATACCTCCCGATATTGCATTTGCAGCCGGTGAAGACGTGCCTGTACAAAGGGGTGTGGTAGGTGTAAGTGTAATGGGTTGCAAAGGATAAACAGTTACTGTTGTAATAGACCGGCAAGTAGACCCTAAAGAATAAGTGATATTTGCCGTAAGATTACCAGCTATACCCGTAACTATTCCGGTTGACCCAACAGTAGCAATAGTTGGTGCACTGCTTGACCAGGTGCCTCCCGGGGTAGCATCGGTAAGCGTTGTTGACTGGCCTACGCAAGCCACTTGAGAACCGCTAATTGGTGACATCGCACCAATTGATACTAAATAAGTAGCAGTACAACCAGTTGGCAATCTATAAGATATGATGGCAGTACCTGCTGTGACACCGGTAACAATACCAGTAGTAGAGCCAACTGAGCCAATTCCAGAAGCTGAACTACTCCAAGTGCCTCCGGTTAATGCATCATTTAGGGTAATGCTGAGACCCGGACAAGCATTGGATGGGCCTGTGATAGGCTGTAGTGCATTAACCGTAAACGAATAGGTTGCTGCACAGCCAGTTGACAGGGTATAACTGATAACAGCGGTACCTGGAGAAATACCTGAAACAATACCCGATACAGGCCCTATGGAAGCTGTAGAAGTTGTTGATGAACTCCAGGTTCCTCCACCGCTAATATCATACACGGTTGTGGAAGTACCGGAACAAATCGAACCGTTAACCAATGGAATAAAGCCCACTTTACGAATCCTGTGCCCATCAAATTCAGCAATGTACATATTACCGGATGGGTCTATTGCCACACCAAAAGGGTTATTGATTTTAGCAGCAGTTGCCGAACCACCATCGCCAGTTGATCCGGCCGTGCCATTACCAGCAACTGTATAGATAAGTCCGTTTGACGCATTTATTTCCCTTATCTTATTACTCGATCCATCGGCTACATAAACATTACCTTGAGCGTCAAAGGAGATACCCCAAACTGTATTAAGTTGAGCATTAGTAGCCGCGCCACCATCGCCGGCACTTCCTCTACTCCCGTTTCCAGCAATCGTGCTGATAATACCAGTTGGGCTAACCTTACGTATCCTGCTATCTGTATTGCAACCTATATAAATGTTGCCAGAACCATCTACTTTTACTGAAGCTGGACCCGCTAAACCTGCTGCGGTAGCCTGTCCCCCATCGCCACTATAAGATGACGCTGAACTTCCGGCCACAGTACTAATTATGCCTGCAGTATTTACTTTCCGTATTCTGTTATTAGTGTAATCAGCTATATAAACATTCCCTGCCGCATCAGTTGCAACATAAGAAGCGATATTCATTTTAGCTAAAGTAGCCGGACCGCCATCACCACTAAAACCTGCTATGCCATTGCCAGCAATTGTGCTTATTATACCAGATGTGTTAACTTTTCTAATTTTATTATCGTCAGTTGCTATATACACATTTCCTGATAAATCCAAAGTTACACTTTGAGGGCCAGTAATACTCGCGGCTGTTGCTGGGCCCCCATCACCTGTTGCTGCATTTGTTCCATTTCCGGCAATTGTGGTAATCACACCAGATGGGCTTACTTTTCTTACCCTATAAGCATTGTAATCTGCAATATAAATATTGCCACTTGCATCTGCAAATACGTCAAGTGCGGATAATGAAGCTGCGGTAGCCAGCCCACCATCACCACTGTATGCATCAGCCCCGTTGCCTGCTACAGTGGATATATTTCCGAAAAATCCGCTAACAGTAATTGGAGCAGGTGTAGGATTAATGGTTATCACCTGGGTCACGGCGCAAGCTGTGCCAATGGAATAGCTGATAAGGGATGTACCCGCTCCAACACCTGAGTAAGTACCATTAGTACCAATAACCGCAACTGCGGTATTGCTGCTGCTCCATGTGCCACCTGCAATTGTTTCAGACAAGGTTGCTGAAAGGCCATTGCAAATAGTGGCAGTTCCTGAAAGGGTGCCGGTAGCTATCACATTTACCGTGGTAGTAACCTGGCATCCGGCAGCGGTAGTATAGGTAATATTGCCTGTGAGGCCACCCGCAACCCCGGTAACAGTACCGGTAGAACCTAAGGTGATAATAGTGAGCGTATTAGTGCTCCATGTACCTCCCGGAGTAATATTACTTAAGGTTATGCTCTGGCCTACGCAAACCTGGCTAAGGCCGGTAATCGGATTGGATGGATTTACTACAACTGAAGCAGTTGCCACACATCCGGCAGGTGTAGTATAAGAAATGGTTGCAGAACCTGCGGTTACACCTGTTACAACACCAGTACCCGAACCTACAGTTACGGTTGCATTACTTCTGCTCCAGATACCAGTACCTGATTCTGACAATGTAGTGCTTTGTCCAACACATACACTACTTGCTCCAGCTATAGAACCAAGCAGATTAACTGTAACTGTATAGCCAACAGCGCAACCTGTTCCCAAAGAATAAGAAATATTCACAGAACCGCCAGCAACTCCCGTAACAATACCTGTGCTACCTATAGTGGCAATGGTAGGAGAACTACTTGTCCAGGTACCACCAGGATTACTATTGCTAAGGGTAATATTCTGACCCTGGCAAACACTTGTAGAGCCGGTAATAGCTGAGGCAGCATTCACGATTACTACACCTGTTGCAATACAACCTGCGGTAGTAGTATAAGATACTGTAGCCGAACCGGCACTAATACCTGTTACCACACCGGTTGTTGAACCTACTGTAACAGTAGCATCACCACTGCTCCAGATACCTGAACCTGATTCGGTTAAGGTTGTACTTTGTCCTACACATACACTACTTGCTCCAGCTATAGAACCAAGCAGATTAACTGTAACTGTATAGCCAACAGCGCAACCTGTTCCCAAAGAGTAAGAAATATTCACAGAACCGCCAGCAACTCCCGTAACAATACCTGTGCTACCTATTGTGGCAATGGTAGGAGAACTACTTGTCCAGGTACCACCAGG
>CANGSR010000189.1 GCA_947456055.1 Chitinophagaceae bacterium | reverse complement strand
ACCTTCCAATATTTCTACATCCTTGCCTATGTATACTGGGCCAGTGGAAGCATTAATAATACAGCCGGCATAAATATTTGCACCTTGTTCTATAAACAAATTTTCTTTGCCGCTAACCGTAACACCTTCGGGTAGGGCCGCACTCTTTCTTCCACTGGTTATAAGCTGATAATCTGCCCTCAATGCAAAGTCATTGAGGGAAAATATATCCCAAACATTCTTGAGCGATTTGATTTCCTGGGTGTAATTGATTGGAGGTAATCCCCAGAGGTGATCGTGGAAGTCGGCATAACCAAGGTGGTTGTGCGCATGACAGGCAGCTACCACTATAGAATCGTAAACCAGGGCTTCCCCATCTTTTAAATTGCTGATAGCACGGCATAGGTCTTCATTGCCAAAAACTGCACCATTGATATACAGTGTAAGATCATCGGTAGCATTTTTGGGGTAGGTAGCTTCAAGGTATTGCTCAGTAAGTGTACCGGTTTTGTTTTTCAATAAAAATTCCCAACGCTCACGCATGGTGAAGATGCCGCATCTAATATCAGCAATTGGTCGGGTATGTGTAAATGGTAATAGATGCGGCCGGGTAGCATCATCAAACAGTATATAGTTCATGAGATAATTAAAAACCAAAAGTAGATAAATAATGGGTAATCTCTAAATTTCGGGATTTTGTTGAGTATAAAGTAGAAAGTATAAAGATGGATTTGGAGTATACAGAAGTAAGTATAAGTTAGAATGATGGATTTTGTATGTATTTGGTAGAACGTAATCTTATAATTAGGTAAGCAAGAAAAGCCCCCCTGCAAAAAAAAACAAAAAAGGGAGCAAAATGCCCCCTTTCATATGTTTTTACTTTTTACTTTTAACTTTTTACTTTTGAATTTGTATCACGGCAAATCCTCACTGTGCCTTCTTACATAACCCTTCATGATACCACGGCCGGTTTCGCGTACGAAGGAGATGATTTCATCGCGCTCGTCTGAAACAGGGATTTCGGTTTCAATGATGTTCAGGGCTTTTGATACATTATAACCTCGCACAAACAGGATACGGTAGATATCCAGAATGTGGTTGATTTTATCAATTGAATAACCTCTCCTTTTCAATCCTACTGAGTTTACCCCTACATAGGATAGTGGCTCCCTGGCTGCTTTTACGTATGGTGGAATGTCTTTGCGTACCAATGACCCCCCGGTTACGAATGCATAAGAACCTATACGCACAAACTGCTGAACGGCAGTAAGACCTGCAAGTACCACACAATCGCCTACTATGATATGGCCGGCAAGGGTAGTATTGTTTGAAAAAATACAATGGTCACCAACCTCGCAATCATGTGCTATGTGGGTGTAGGCCATAATCAAACAGTTGTTGCCAATTTTGGTAGCATTACGGTCGGATGTGCCCCTGTTGATAGTAACACATTCACGAATAGTTGTATTGTCGCCAATGATGGTTACAGTGTCCTCGCCCTTGTACTTAAGGTCTTGTGGAATGGCTGATATCACTGAGCTAGGGAAGATACGGCAGTTTTTACCAATCCTGGCACCTTCCATAATGGTAACGTTCGATCCAATCCATGTGCCTTCACCTATCTCCACATTCCTGTGTACGGTAGTAAATGGATCAATATGCACACTATGTGCTATTTTAGCGTCGGGGTGGACGTATGTTAGTGGGTGAATCATTTTTTATCTTTTCTCATTATTTGTGCTACCAGTTCCGCTTCTGTAACCAGTTTATTTCCTACATATGCTGTTGCCCTCATTTCACAGATCCCGCGGCGGATTGGATTGATTAATTCCATTTTCAATATCAATGTATCGCCCGGACGAACAACGTTCTTAAACTTTACCTTATCTATTTTTAAGAAGTAAGTATCGTAGTTATCTGGGTCAGGGATATTATTCATAGCTAATATACCCCCAGTCTGGGCAAGGGCCTCGATTTGCAATACTCCCGGCATAACAGGGTTTCCAGGGAAATGCCCCTGGAAGAAATGCTCATTAAAGGTTACATTTTTAACACCTACCACATGGGTATCGCTTAGCTCGATGATTTTATCTACAAGCAAGAATGGGAACTTGTGTGGCAATGCCTTTATGATATGGTTAATATCATAAACGGCCTGTTGGTTGGGGTCGTAATGAGGAATATCAGAAAGGTGTTTATTCTTCTTGATATAAGCTTTTATTTTCTTCGCAAATTCTACATTCGAAGCGTGGCCCGGACGGCTGGCAATGATATGTGCTTTGATAGGGTGTCCTATTAAAGCCAAATCTCCTACTACATCTAATAATTTATGCCTTGCAGGCTCATTGGTAAAGTGCAACTGCACATTATTAAGGATGCCTTCCATCTTTACTTCAATCTTCTGCTTATTGAAGACCAAAGCAAGACGGTTTAATTCTTCCTGGCTTACTATTTTGTCAACTACAACTATTGCATTGCTGAGGTCTCCACCCTTTATAAGGTTATTATCAAGTAGATACTCTAACTCATGCAGGAAACAGAAAGTGCGGCAAGGACCAATTTCCTTTCTGAATTCGCCCAAATGCTTCATTGTAGCGTGCTGGGTGCCTAATACAGGAGAATTGAAGTCGATTAATGCAGTGATTTCATAATTAGCTGATGGTACAGCCAACATATCTACATTTTTCACAGGGTCGTAAAAATGTATGTTCTGGTCAATGCTGTATACTATGCGCTTGGCATCTTGCTCTTCTAGTCCAACACTATCTATAGCCTCCATAAACATACGTGCACTACCATCTAGTATTGGCACTTCAGGGCCATCCAATTCAATCAAGGCATTATCAACACCAAGACCCACCATAGCAGCAAGGGTATGCTCAATAGTGCTTATTCTTGCATTATTGTATTCAATAGTAGTACCCCTTGATGTGTCTACTACATAGTCCGCATCAGCCTTTACTACAGGCTTATCGGGTAGGTCAACCCTCTGGAAACGAATGCCATAACCTGGATTTGCAGGTTTCATGGTCATAGTAACTAAGTGGCCGGTATGCAGACCCACGCCATGTAGAGTTACAGGATTTTTCAGCGTATGCTGGTTCCTGTTGTTGTTTACTGAATACAAAGTATCAGATTTGTGTTTGCCTTCCGGTTTGATTAAATTATCTTCTGTCACTTTTTATAATCCAGGTTTTGTGAGCTTAATAATGCAGTTAATTCCTGTACAGTTTCTTCCAATTTTTGCAGGCGTTGCTGTAATTCGGGCAAATTTCTGAAAATTGCCTGACTTTTTAATGAACTTTTATATTCAAATGCAGGACTACCATTTAGGGTAGTGTTTGGTGCTGTAATTGTCTTACTCAATCCGCTTTGAGCGTTTACTTTGGTGCCGTCGGCAAGGTGTATATGACCTACTATACCTACCTGTCCGCCTATAAGGCAATTCTTGCCTAGTTTGGTACTGCCACTTATGCCTGTTTGTGCAGCAATGACGGTGTTTTCACCTATCTCTGCATTATGGCCTACCATTATCAGGTTATCGAGTTTCACCCCTTTCCTTATTACCGTACTGCCCATTGTAGCACGGTCAACAGTAGTATTGGCACCAATCTCTACATTATCCTCAATGATTACATTGCCTATTTGCGGGATTTTTTTGTAGGTATGGTCGGCCTGTGGGGCAAAACCAAATCCATCACCACCAATAACTACGCCAGAATGTAGCACTACTGAATTTCCCAGGCTAGAATTGTCATAAACTTTTACACCGGGCATCAATTTGCAATTATCACCTAATGTAGTATGGTTACCTATATAGCAGCCAGGATAGATTTTTGCGCTATTGCCCAATACAGCATTATCGCCAATGTAGGAAAACGCCCCAATGTATACGTCCTTGCCAATTTTTGCAGAAGGAGATATATAAGAGGGCTGTTCAATGCCAGTTTTTTCGGTGCCGGCTATTATTTCGTTGTATTTTTCAAGAAGGAAGGCAAAACTACTATAAGCATCTTTCACCCGTATAAGTGTAGCTTTTACAGGTGCGGTCAATTCAAGGGTTTCGTTAACTATAATTATTGATGCCTTTGAAGTGTATATATATTCTTCGTACTTTGGATTGGCAATAAAGCATATCGAATTTTCATCTGCCTCCTCAATTCTCCCTACAGTGCTTACTTTGGCCTCCGGATTACCTTCCAGCTTGCCTTGTAATATTGTAGCTATCTGCAATGCGCTTATTTGCATGTTTAATTAATTTCTGTTTTATGCTGTGAAAAAGATAAAATCAGCTTTTGGGGCTAAGGTAAGCATTATCTAAATCCACTTTAAGTTTTATATCTGAAATATTATTTACTCCCTACTATCTATTATAAGGTTTCTTAACTTATAAAACACAAATAGTTCTTATGAACTGCCTTGGCAAGGGTTTGGTTTACCAAAGAGTCATCCATTTCGGTGATATTCTTGATAGTTCCGTTTTTGGTTTCAATTTTTATCAATTCATCATTGATATTGTAGGTGCTATTTGAAGTGATTCCAGTAAAGACAAAATACTTTAGTTCTTCTTCTGTCCACTTACCGGTTTTTAGAAGTTGTCCTTGTTTTTCTTCTAAAACATCATCAAGACTACCAGAGCTAAATATCACCTTGTAGAGATTACGCAAAATAATCATCCTGCATAGCTTTGACAACACCTTGTCTTCATGCGTTTGCCAAACTTTAATGGAAGCCATTACATCATTATCGTCCAGCAGGCAAAATTGTTCCAGGTGTTCAGGATTGTTTTTGAAATCAGTTTCAGTAAGATTCCTGCTCAGAAAATGATGCAATGCAGGTGTTGCAAAAAGTTGCACGCCTGATGCGGTTAATTCCTTTGCTCTTTTAAAAATATTGATGAGTAAAGTTTCAGCCCCTAGAACAGTCTTGTGCAAGTAAACCTGCCAATACATGAGCCTTCGGGCAATAATAAATTTCTCTACCGAATAAACACCTTTTTCTTCTACCAGCAGTTCGTTATTACGAACAGTAAGCATCTGTAAAATACGGTCGTAACCAATTACCCCTTCTGATACACCGGTATAGAAACTATCCCTGTTGAGGTAGTCCATACGGTCAACGTCCATTTGGCTGGACACCAATTGGTGCAGGTAGCGGGAAGGGTAGGAGTGGTCGAACACTTGGATGGCTTTTTGTAAAAGACCGCCAAAATCGGTGTCCAGCCTTTGCATGATCAACCTGGAAATTTTTTCGTGGGAAATACCTGTGAGGGTATATTCCAAAGAATGGGAGAATGGGCCGTGGCCTATGTCGTGCAACAATGCAGCAAGTCGTGCCGCCAAATATTCTTCCTTATCAGGGCGAATGTCTTTGGTTTTCAGTTCATCCAGAGCCTTTCCCATAAGGTGGCAGGCACCCAGGGAATGGGCAAAACGGGTATGCACAGCACCGGGGTAGACCATATGTGCCAACCCCATTTGCTTAATATTCCTTAATCGCTGAAACCATGGATGGTCAATAACCTGCATTAGTTCAGGCTCAGGAAACCTGATAAATCCATAAACCGGGTCATTGATAATCTTAACCTTTACACTCATTAGGGGTGCAAATTACCTCATTTTTTTATTTAGCCCTTCCCAATCCTTCCACAATTTTGTTGATTAGCGTATCAATATTCATTGAATTCAATGCACTTAATTTCGCAAAGTTTCGTAGTGAAGCGCAATAACTCCATTGGTAAATGTTATCGATTCTATCAATTTCAATTTGGTCATCTCCTTGATGCCTTTGAATAAGGGCATTCCATTTCCTAATAATATTGGATTGACAAATAGCCAAAACTCATCAATAAGTCCTTCACTTAATAATGCATGGGAAGCACTTGGGCTGCCGAATATTAAAATGTTTTCCCCGTCCTGATTTTTGATTTTATTGATGTTTTCTACAAGATTGTCGCTGATAACCGTTGTGTTTACAAGACCTTCAGCGTTCATTGTTGTTGATAAAACATATTTTGAAACCTTATTGTACCATGCAGAATGCTCTTTGTCGTGTTTAGATGCGTTTGGTTGGTCACCAGCAGTTGGCCAATAACCTTGCATCATTTCATAGGTTACACGGCCATAAAGTGCAGCATCAGCTTTGTCGGTCATAGTGGCAACAAAGTCAAACATTTCTTCGTCTATTTTTATCCAGTTCATTTCCCCGTTTGGTCCTGCTACAAAACCATCAAGTGAGGTGTGCATAAAGAAAATCAAATGTCTCATATCCTATTAATTTCAGTGTTTTTGTTTTGAAGTTTCTAATGTTTGTCTTTGAATGCCAATATTATTATTGGGTTTCTAAAAATCACTTTACTCCATATTTTTTTCGGTAGGTGTCGTACAGTTGCTCTTGGCTATTATATAAATCTACCTGCCTGCCCTGTATAAACTCCATAATAATATGATTGGACTGCATATCCAGAATGTCGCCATCACAGATAACCAGGTTTGCATCTTTACCCACTTCCAGTGAACCGGTTGTTTTATCAATACCCATAATGCGGGCAGGATTAATAGTAATGGCAGATAATGCTTCTTCCTGCGATAAACCGAATGCGGCGGCTTGTCCGGCCTCGAATGGGAGGTTCCTTTGCTGCCAAAAGCCACCCTCGCTGATGCAAAATTGCACACCTGCTTTTTGCAATTTTGATGGCAGTGTATATACCTGGTATACCTCATCATCTTTGGTAATTGGCAATGCCTGGGTGCGGTGAAGGACAATGGGTATATTGTTTTGCTTTATCAGGTCGATACATTTCATAGATTCAATACCCCCGACAATAATCAATTTCACCCCAAACTGACGGGCAAATAATATTGCACACATTAATTCTTTTACAAAATTAGCACGGATATAGAGACTTTTCTGACCATTAAATAAACCCTTCATTGCTTCAAAACGAAGGTTTACTTGGGCCGGATTAGTTGTTTGGGCATATGCCTTAGCCTGGGCGAAATATTGTCTGATGTTATCTACCTGCTGGTCGTATTTGTCATTTGCTGCGCTTGAGTTTGGTTCTTCATTAAACCTGCTGAAATAGGATGGCCAGTTAAGGTGAATGCCTTCGTCTGTTTTATATGCCGCATCTTCCCAGTTCCAGGCGTCTAACTGAACAACACTACTTGTGCCTGATATTACCCCTCCTTGCGGAACAACCTGCGCCAATAAAACGCCGTTTGACCTCACAGTTGGTATTACTTTAGAGTCGGCATTGTAGGCGATAATGCTTCTGAGATCAGCATTGTATTGTCCAACTTCACCATAGTCGGATGTAGCCCTTACGGCTTCAACTTCTGTTAGGCCCAGGTAGGTATTCATAGCAATCAATCCGGGGTATACATGCTTGCCTGTAGCATTGATTAATTTATCCTTATGCACCCTGTCTCCAACATCAACTGCTGTGCCAATAAAGGTGATTTTGCCGTTTATGAATTCTACAATGCCAGTTTCAATTACTTGCCCGGTTCCGGTATGGAGTTTTGCACCATATATTAATATGGCTGAATCTTGTTTGGGAGCCCTGAAGGGTATTTGAGCCTCGCATGTGAGGGCAACCAAAGACAGAAGGCTTAATAAATATATTTTTATAGTACTCATGAAATCGTTTTGTTGGTATTGTAATGAAATTTTTGCCTGCCTGATTATTTTCCTACTTCACAATCGTATTCCTCCATCAGTTCGGGCTTGGGTTTTATGGTGGTTTCGCCATTGCCGGCTGCTTCAAGCATTTTTTTACGCAGGCGTTGTTTTTCCATTTTTATAAAATCCTGTTTGCGGGCATCATTAGCTTCATCATAAAAACAAATCCCATCTACAAAAGTATATAATGGGTGGGCATAGATACTTAGTGGCATTGCATTCCAAATGACTATATCTGCCTCTTTGCCTGCTTTAATACTTCCGGTGCGGTCATCAATATGGAGCATTTTGGCGGGGTTGATGGTGCATAGCGACCATGCCTGCCATTTGTTTAGGCCACCATACTTCATAGATTTTGCTGCTTCCTGATTCAGGCGCCTTGCCATTTCTGCATCGTCGCTGTTTACTGCGGTATTGATACCCATTTTAGTCATGAGGGCCGAATTATAGGGGATGGCATCACTTACCTCCATTTTATAGGCCCACCAATCA
Source organism: Chitinophagaceae bacterium (assembly GCA_947456055.1). Lineage (GTDB taxonomy): Bacteria > Bacteroidota > Bacteroidia > Chitinophagales > Chitinophagaceae > Nemorincola. The sequence continues at coordinate 1,289 of CANGSR010000189.1, read as the reverse complement.
GAAAACGTACTTGCATTGGCACCATGGGCTTTCATTTTATCAGCTACCTTATAGCCCTCAAGGATATGGGTAAATGTATTTACCCTAAAACCAAAGCTATCGGCAAGGCCCATAAGCATATTTATTTCACTTTGCACATAGCTGTGGCAGGTGATAAAACGCTTACTATCCAATATTTCAACCAGGGCATCCAGTTCCAGGTCTCTGCGGGGTGGGGTAGTCATTGCCTTTTGCTTGGTTGACAGGCTATTGTAGATTTTCCACTGCGCCTGGTAGGCTTTTGCCCTGGTAAATGCATCACAAATAGTTTGTTCCACACCCATACGTGATTGGGGATAGCGTACAGTTTGCTGGTCACCCCAATTGCTTTGCTTCACATTCTCTCCCAGTGCAAATTTGATAAAACCAGGCCATGGGTTGTTTTTCATGTCCTCGGCATTGTACCCAAACCTAAGTTTGATTAACTCGGTTTGGCCACCTATGCAATTAGCAGAGCCATGTAGCAGATGGGACGATGTAACACCACCCGATAGTTGCCGATAGATATTGACATCCTCAGGATTTACTACATCGCCAATACGCACCTCACTTGTTACTGATTGGGTGCCCTCATTCACATCTCCATTTACAGCTATGTGGGAATGCTCATCTATGATTCCTGCAGTTAGGTATTTGCCGGAACAATCTATAGTTTTAAAACTGTTCTTCTGATTATTTATACCTTTTTCATCAGTAGTAGGCATGAAAAGGTTCTTACCTATTGTTGCAATTTTACCTTTACTAATGAATATGTCTGTATTTATAAGTTCTGTATCTGCTTCACCAGTCCACACTGTGGCATTTTTAAATAGGATATCCTCCTGTTTGGGTAAGGTCTCATTACCCAGGCCGGTAAAGGGATACAAAACATGACCCTGTGGTTTCGTGTAAGTTTGTTTTTCTGGTTTCTTTTCTTTTAGGTCATTGGTATCAATCCGGTGTTCGCTGATAGTCCATGTTAGGCTTTGGTCGCCATTGTAGGTACCCATTCCGGCCCATTCGTCTTTCTGCATCAAACCACTTAGTCTGTAAGATTGCTTTGTGCTATCCTTGCCTATGTGGTATTCCAGCTCTACCCAGGTATCATGTATTTTGTATTTTACTTCTAGTCCACTAGTGTCTTTACCTACATATAGCTTCATTTCGGGTTTAAGAGTATTGCCTTTTACCACTAATGTATTCGCTGTTGCATTGCTGGTTTTCAAGGTGTAATGCCCTCTGATGTCAGTGAAATTGTAAGGGGTAATGGT
>CANGSR010000188.1 GCA_947456055.1 Chitinophagaceae bacterium | reverse complement strand
TAATGTGCCATATCAATAAATATGTCATAACCCTTATTCACTCCCCTGGGCATATATTTTGCTCCAGCCCAGCAAATATCTATCGTATTTTTATCTCTGGGGTACTGGATTGTTTTTGATGGTAACTTCATGAAATCGGCTGATACAAAGCCCCCATGGATATAAACAATCTTGCTTTTGTCGCATATATTTTGCTGCATCAAAAAATCCCTGCTTATAGGCTGGGTTACAATCACCTTTTCAAGCATTGGCGAACCAATTACCCGTTTCAGGTTTTCATACATAAACCCATCGGTTTGGATGCTAAAGCCACCACCTGGGTATAACTCAAGAATAAATTTCAGATTCCTTTTTTCAAAATAGTCTATCAGGTACACTCCATTGGTCATAAAGACGCAGTAGGCCAACTTCGCATTAACTTTTGTCCAAGGGTGAAATGGTTTTATTGTATCAGGATTTACTCCATACTCTTTAACAAAATCAGCCTTATTTTGTTTCCATTCTTTTACAGTCTTAATATGGTAATAAGAATATTGCCTTAGTTTACTAACCTTACTAGCTATAATACTGAACAATGCAATGTTATTATACTCACGCAAAAACCCTGAAAATTCATAATCCCTAAAACCACTAAGGTATTTAGGCACTGCATCATCAATAATTACAAAGTCGTATTTTTTAGTCTCAGGTATAAGATTATATAGCAGTTTAGACTTGAGTTTCAATAAATTTAGGTAAATGCGGAAGTAAAATAGCTTTCTTAATGTATCTATTTTATTTTTAATGTAATTAATCATTTGCGCTAATTATCTAATTTTATTGTTCTCCAGTCAAGTATTGGTCTTACCAGGCCACCCCATTTGCCATAAAGACCCCTACGGTTATTACCGGGATCAGTTTTTTCAATAATAATTATATCCTCTGCGGTATAAACTATATCACTTGAATTTCGGACCAGGAAAACAGTAATTTTGTAGGTGATATCATTAAGCAGGTTGCCCGGCACTTTGCAAATGGTTTTATATCTGCCAACCGGGTGTGGATTCATCGACCATTCCTCTTCGGCAATTGAGGAAGTGGTAAATATGTGGTCATCCTTTTGGTTTTTAACAACCAATGTTACATAGAGCTTTGTACCTTCCTCCAGGCACTCATAGGTTGTCTCAACATTTACACCTTCTTCAATAAACGAATTTAATATAGCCACCCCATCATTGTCCAGCACCTTCACACTGCGCAACCTGGCATAATCATTGCCGGAAGATTCATGTTCATCCCATACTTTGGTACTCGTAGTGCTTACATAAGTATTAAGGTAATGGTTGATTACTGTATTAGTATCGCCAGTCATTTTAATCTGCCCGCGTTCCAGCATTATGGTGCTGTTACATAGCGATTGCATAGCTGTCATATTATGACTGACAAAAATTACTGTACGCCCATCATTTACGCTCACATCCTTAAGCCTCCCCATACATTTACGCTGGAACTCGGCATCACCTACGGCCAATACTTCATCTACTATAAGTATTTCAGGTTCCAGAAAGGCAGCCACTGCAAACGCAAGGCGCACATACATACCCGAGGAATAACGTTTCACTGGTGTACTTACATACTTCTCAATGCCGGCAAAATCAACTATTTCATCAAATTTCCTTGTTATCTCATGCCTGGTCATACCAAGTATGGCACCATTCATGTAAATATTTTCACGGCCTGAAAGGTCTGGATGAAAACCAGTACCCACCTCGAGCAGGGATGCAATACGACCTTTGATTTTTATTTCACCCTTGGTAGGTGCAGTAACCCTGGATAGTATTTTTAATAAGGTAGATTTCCCAGCCCCGTTTTTACCAATAATCCCAAGGGTATCACCCTTATTTATTTCAAAATTGATGTCTTTTAATACCCAAGTATAGTCACTCCCCCCTTTTTTGGTACGGTCGTTTTCCTCGCCTACTTTCATAAAAGGGTCTTCCTTCCCTTGTATCTTTGCAGCCCATCTCTTAAAGTCATGGGTAAGTGTACCGGTCGTTATCTGGCCCAGCCTGTAAAGCTTACTTAAATTTTCAACCCTAATTGCAACTTCCCTGCTCATTACTTTAAATTAAACCGTATCTATGAAACGCTTTTCAACTTTATTAAATGTGTAAACACCTATCATTAGCATAATGATAGTAAACCCAGTACTATACAACATCCAGGGTACATTAAATTCACCCTTACCGAAAAAACCATATTTAAATCCTTCAAATAAGGATGTCAATGGATTATACCACAATAAGTGTTTCCATTTAGCTACCTTGGTGTCTGAGATTGAGTAGGCTACAGGTGTAGCATACATCATTAACTGAAGGCCAAATGCAACAAGAAAAGTAAGATCCCTGTATTTCGTAGTCATTGAGGTAATCAATACACCAAAAGCTAATGCCATGGTGATAATTACAAGCAATATTATTGGTGTAAACAGAATATACACATTAGGCGTAATGCTGTGCTTAATAAATACATAATAAGCCCAAAATACCAAAAAGAGACAAAATTGTATAAAGAACTTTGCCAATCCAGAAAAGATCTTTGATAATGGCATTATCAAACGTGGGAAATACACTTTGCCAAATATGCTCGAATTATCAGTAAATGTTTTCGAAGTGATATTAAGGGTATCTGAAAAATAACTCCACATTGTTACACTTATCAAATAGAAAGCATATGGAGGCACTCCATTAGAAGAAAACCCAGCCAATTGCCCAAAAATGACACTAAATACCAATGTTGAAAAAATAGGCTGTAAAACAAACCATAACGGACCGAGAATAGTTTGCTTATATACGGTAATAATGTCTTTTTTGACAAATAACATTAACAGGTCGCGGTAACGCCATATTTCACCTACATTAAGCTCTAAGTTCCTGCGGCTAGCAACTATATGGATATCCCATTTTTCCTTCCCTGCAGGTACAGTTTTATCAACCATACATTTACTTGTTTTATTCTCCGGCCAAAGCCTATCTTATAACTCGTTTTTCACCCTGAAACCTTGCTAATTATCTGGTCCATTGGTTTACAAATAATCTTCCAAGAAAACAGTATGAACAATTTTATAAAAAATAAGAAGACCGTTATCTAAACGGTCTTCTTATTGAAAAACCTCTTATTTCTTATTCTTTTGTTTTATTAAACTCTTGATTCCTTTTCTCTTCTCCTCTACATAATATCCATTACCATAAGAGCCATAACCATAACCATAGCCGTAACCATAGCCGTAGCCATAACCATAGCCGTAACCATAGCCATAGCCGTAGCCATAACCGTAGCCATAACCTTCTTCGTAGCCATAACCATAAGCGAAACCACGGTTGGCAACAACATCATTGATTATGAAGCTAAGGCGGGGCATCCTACCACTGTAATACAATTCGTTAGGTATGTTCAACTGCTGTTTGTAAGTAAGACCCTGCCTTACGATATACAATGCAGTGTCAGCATAGCGGTAAAGCAACTGGGCATCCGTTACAAGACCTACTGGCGAGGTATCTAAGATAATGTAGTCATATCTTTCCCTCAGGTCTTTAAACAATTGTTCAGTTCTTTGTAATAGTATCAACTCTGATGGGTTTGGTGGTACCGGACCCGATGGCAGGATGAACAAATTAGGATCCACATTTGAAGGCACAATGATTTCATCTAATTCTACCTTACCGATCGCATAATTCGTAAACCCTGCACTATTGTCAATCTTCAGTGTTTTAGAAATTTTCGGCTTTCTAAGGTCAAGCTCACACAAAATCACCTTCTTTCCCGACATGGCCAGGGTAATAGCCAGGTTTACCGCAATGAACGATTTACCCTCACCCGACATACTGGAGGTAATCATCAGCACCTTATCATTCCTATCTGTAAGCAGGTATTGGAGGTTGGTACGCAATGCACGGAACTGCTCAGAAATGATAGAACGGCTGTTTTTGGTAACCGCAATAGCTTCACTGTTCATGTTATTGCCAATTTCACCAATTACAGGTATTGTTGTCAATTTAATGATATCGGTTTTGCTAATGATACGTATATTAAGACCACGGCGCAAAAGGATTACGGCAAATGGTATAGCAATACCAAATACCAATGACATCATGAGTATACGGGAGTGCTGGGGCGATACCTTGCCATAATTCATAGCATCGTCAATAACCATTGCATTAGGCTGTGTAGCCGACATTTCAATTGCGGTTTCTTCCCTTTTCTTCAATAAGAAAATATATAAATCCTGCTTGATGGTTTGGCGGCGGGCATAATCAAGATAATTTCTTTCTACCTTGGGTACCAACCCTATCCTGCCTTCTATCTTATCTAGCTCTTCCCTGTATTTCTTAACCTTTAATTCTATCTGTTGTTTTGATGCCCTGAGGGTTTGCTTAATGTTGTTTTTAATTTCGTTTTTCTGCTTTATCAGGTTATTGGTAATTGGGTTCTTAGATGTATTAGAAATTTCACTTGTTTCCACATCTACCTCAAGCTGGTTATACCTGTTCATCATATTTACCAGACCCGGGTTATCAAGCAAGGAGGCTGGTAAAATCAATTGTTCCTTATCCGGGGCATGCTCCAGATAATCACTGATATTGCCAATTGTATTAAGGGTTACTTCTTCATTTGCCAGTTTTTCACGTGTTGTTGCCGCCTGGTTAATTACCTGTATAGATTGGGCACCCATATCGGCAATATTATACTTCTGCTTGAAATCAACAATATCATTTTCGATACCTGAAAGTTCCTGTAACACACTATCAATCCGCCTATTGATAAACTTATAGGTACTCATTGATATTGAATTCCTGCTTTCTACATTATTTATTTTGTAGTATTCCATTAGCGTATTAATGATATCAATAGCCCTTTCAGGTATGAAATCAGACATTGAAATGGTAATATAGCTGGAAGTCCTGCCCGGTGAGCTGATTTCCACCTTAGGGATATAGAGCGTGGCGGCATCAGAAATATATAATATATTTATTGCGTATTGCTTCTTGTCGGTTGGTACAAAATACTGGGTTTTTGTCAATGTAAATTTGCGTCCAAATGGAGCCAGGATGGTATCTCCCCACTTGCCTTTCATGGCTTTACCTATTGGCCCGGTAAACATAAAATAATTAGAATCGACAATACTAACCCTACAGTTGTAATAATCATCTACTGTATCGGCATTATTAAGTTCAAATGGCAATACATTATAAAGTTGCTTGGTTTGGAAACGCCCCGAAATAGTGTATTCAAACTGAAGTTTCAGCTTCGCCACTACTTTACTCATGGTTTTACGGCTCTTCAGTATTTCTATTTCATTATCAATATTGATTGAATTATTATCAAGTTTCAAGACCTTCATGATATCATCACCTGCTGATGATCCGCCTTTCTTTGAATCAAAAATCAACAATTCGGCCGAGGAACGGTAAATGGGGGTAGAATACCTTAAATAAAGGTTGCCTATGATAAGCGAAACAATAACATTACCCAATAGCCATGGCCATATTACCAAAACTGTAGATAATAGCCATTTTAGGTTAAAGGTATTGTTCTCTTCTGATTTTTTCTTTGGATCAACCTCCGGCAATGGTGGTTTATTAATTTCCACAGCCGGTGGTTTGTTCCCTTCTAATTTTTCCATCCTCAAAATTATTTTATGTTCCTGAATATTAGTATTAGGGAAACAACACTTGCAAATGATGATATTAAACCAAGTGTACGGCTAAATCCGTTATCACTTGCCTGCAATTTATCTTTACGACCCTCTACATAAATAACATCGTGCTGTTTCAAATAAAAATATGGAGACTGGAATATATTTTTTGAACGCAGGTCGAAACGTATGAACTTCTTTTGGTCACCTTCGGTTCTTATCAGTAAAATATTATCCCTTCTTGCAGTCAACTGAAGGTCACCGGCAAGTGCTATTGCGTCAAGTATGCTCGATTTTTCGCTGCTTAAGGTTACGACACCCACTTTAGATACATCTCCTAATACCTGGACATCAAAATTCGCAATCCTTACATTTACAACCGGATCCTTGAAATATTCCTTGGCTTTTTGCTTTATCAATTCCCTGGCTTCAGAAGTAGTAAGCCCGGCAACCTTTACAAAACCAATAAGATTTAATTCAATAAAACCATTCTTATCAACCATAAAACCATTCAACGAACTAAATGATCCTGTAGAGCTTGAAGTAATAGGTGTTTGCGAATTGGCAACAATAGTTTGTACTGTTATGGCTAATATGTCACTTGTCTCGATTTTTGGTTCAGTATAAGTAGCAAGGTCACTTAACGCATATGGGCGACCTGATGAATCGGGCAGGTCATTAAAATAAATTATCTTTTTTGTATTTATGCACGAACTCGTTACAGAAATTACGATAAATAGCAATAAAGCAACAAAACTGTAGCGGTTTTGCATAGTTTTATTATACATTTCAGAAATTTTTACCAAAAATAGTTCAAAATAGGTAGGTTGACAAAATTAATAAGCCAAGCATCCTTTTCAGCCATATAGCAGATAACAGGATACTTATACATCTATCAATTTCGCAACTGACCTTTACCAATATATTCCAGGGTAATAATAGTTTTATAGATTAAACTAATATTGCCCGCACTCCTAAATTATAACCTTGCGGTAATCATTTCCTTGTCCAGGCAACCCTTAATGTCGTAAATGACTCCATTAGGTTTAACCTTTGTTCTCCAGTTTACATTTAAAAACTCTTTATGCGCCACTGCCAGCACTATTGAGTCGAAAACAACATCAGCAGGCACCTCATTTACTATGTTGATACCATACTCATGCACCACATCTTCCGGTTTAGCCCACGGGTCGCAAATAGTTAGGTTTATTTCAAAAGCCCTTAATTCCTTAATGATTTCTATAACACGTGTATTGCGCACATCAGGACAGTTCTCCTTAAAGGTAATACCCAATAAAAGCACATTTGCCGACTTAACAGGTATATCACCCTTTATCATCAGCTTCACTACCTCATGGGCTACATATTCGCCCATGCCATCATTAAGCCTACGTCCGGCCAAAATAATTTCGGGGTGGTAGCCTACTTCCTGTGCTTTTTGCGCCAGGTAATAAGGGTCTACACCTATACAATGCCCACCTACCAGGCCTGGTTTGAAAGGTAAAAAGTTCCACTTAGTTGCTGAAGCAGCTAATACCTCATGGGTATCAATACCCATGCGGTTGAAAATCTTAGCCAGCTCGTTCACAAATGCAATATTGATATCCCTCTGCGCATTTTCTATCACCTTTGCAGCCTCGGCTACCTTAATACTAGTTGCTTTGTGGGTGCCTACCGTAATAATAGAACCATAAAGGTTATTTACCTCATCGGCAATGGCAGGGGTAGAACCAGAAGTTATTTTTTTGATTTTGGAAATAGTATGCAGCTTATCTCCCGGATTGATACGCTCTGGTGAATAGCCTGCAAAGAAATCAACATTGAATTTCAATCCTGAAACCCTTTCTATTACAGGCACACACTCATCTTCAGTTACACCAGGGTAAACAGTAGATTCATAAACAACAATATCACCCTTCTTAATAACCTTACCTATTGTTTCACTTGCCTTGTAAAGCGGCGTAAGGTCGGGGCGGTTATTTTTATCAACCGGAGTAGGAACAGTAACAATATAAAAATTACAGTCACTGATGTTTTCAATAAGGTTGGTGCAAAACAATCCTTTTTGGCGATAAGCAGGGGGTGCAGGAACTGTTACTGACGTTAATAATGGTTCATCAATCTCCAGTGTGAAGTCGTGACCGCTTTGCAGTTCATTAATCCTGCGTTGGTTAATATCGAATCCTATTACAGGATAATATTTGCTGAATTCAACGGCCAAAGGCAGGCCCACATAACCAAGACCAATAACCCCAATCTTATAAGTGTTCTCCATAAATATTACAATAATCGTCATGGCGAATCAAATATTCTACCCGACGAGGTGCAAAAATAATCTTTTCCTTGTTAAAATAGGTTTAGGTTCAATTAATTACAGCTATTTAACTTAGAAACCAATAACAAATGAATATTGATTGATAACCAACAGCAAGTTAAATATCGGTAGTGAATAATTTGATTAACTATGATGGTCTAAAATAATAGCCAATGAACAAAGCCACCTGAGTGGATTTTTATGAATTGGCTACTGGATAAATAATTAGAACTTAAAATCCCTAAACTGCTTATCCCCTTCCCTCCTTTATTATAAATGTTGCCAAATTAAACACCACCAAACTCTCTTTTTTGGGTTATTATGCCTGTATATTTGTTGTCAGCAATTTGGATCGGATATCCGAACTATATATGCCCTAATTGCCTCTACGAGCCTTGAAAGCTACCTTAGCTTACCTTTCCTAAAAGGAGCGAAGGGGATAAGCAGTATCCCTAAAAACACAAACGTGCATTCTGGAAGGGGTAGTTGCGGATAGTATCATAATCCTTTGAATGCATCATAGCCCTTAATACTCCAGCATGCTTCATGTGGTGCATATCGCTACCACAATAATCATACATACCTTTTTTCATGAGGTCTTCGGCGGCCATTTTAACACCTTTGCCATAATAACCTGAAATAGCTAGCAGGTTCATTTGCATAAGGCATCCCCGGGATTTCATTTCGCTGAATTTCGCTGTTTTACCGTGAAAAAACACATAGCGTTCGGGATGGGCAATAATTGGTTTGTATCCTGCCTGCTGCATATAGTAGATGGCATCAAATAGCATAGGAGGTTCATACATCATAGAAAACTCAACCAATACTTCATTATTGTGCACAGTAAGTAAGGGTTCATCCTTCCTTAGTAATTCCATAAAGTATTCATCTATATAATATTCGGCAGCAGCTTTTATATTTAGTTGGATATCATGCTGCACCAGGGCATCCTGCACTTTCTTAATACCATCTGTAATTGTTTGTGCTGTGTTAGGATGAAAATCAATCATCACATGGGGGGTGGTTATAATGCTCTTATACCCCATTTCCTTCATAGCCCTCAGCATATCCAGTGAATCGTCAATGGTTTTGGCACCATCATCAATACCTGGCACAAAATGGGAATGCATATCTGCACCCAGAAACGACCAGTCAGCACCCGGCCTTAATGGCTGGTTTTCATCAGCATCCAGCTCCTTTTTTTTCCAGTTAAAAAGTTTAGAAAACATACTTGGTGATTACGCCTTTAATTAAATAGTTTAAAATAGTAATAAGGCTGCAAAATTACTGCATTTATCACACTTCAAGTGCAGTAGATATTAATAGTTCATAACGGGAAATCTATGGCCAAAATACTTGCTTTGGATATATAAGGTGTTATATAAAATAAGGCAGCCCAGCCCGCATCTGCTAACCCTTAAAATTTCTATTAAAGCTTTCATAGCTTTTAGGTGGTGATTATAGTTAATAAACTTGCAAATGCCGAGATTAGATGGTTGTGGGGGAATGAAGTGTTTATTTTTTGCCCTTATCAACCTTTACAGGAATGGTATCCTAT
>CANGSR010000187.1 GCA_947456055.1 Chitinophagaceae bacterium | reverse complement strand
GTGGTGAAGGTTTTGAATTTAAAACTATAGAAAACAAGGTATTTGCGGTGCGCCATGGAGGGGGGGTAAAAATAAATGATAATGTAGAAATCCAATACAATTGCACGGTTGATAAAAGTGTATTTAAGAGTTTTACAGAAATCGGGGCAAATACCAAAATAGACAATCTTGTTTATATAGCCCATAATAATACTATTGGCAGGAATTGCCGGATAGCCGGGTCGGCTGCAATATTGGGTAGTTCTACAATAGGTAATAATGTGTGGATAGGACCAAACTCAAGTGTGAGTAGCGAGATTATTGTAGGCAATGATGCAAAAGTAACCATAGGTGCTGTGGTTACGAGGGATGTGGCAGATGGACAAAGGGTATCGGGTAATTTTGCTGTTGATCATGGTAAGTTTATCCCATTCATCAAAAAGTTCTTTTCTTAAACAGAAAAACGTACAATTGTAGTAACTGGTAGACAATAAAAATTTGACATTAATAATAAGGCAACCTGAAAATAAACATTATGGAAAAATTCAAGCTTCCAAAAATTCCCAAGTCATACTTGTCCTATATTTCATTGGCCATAGTAGGCCTTATATGTGTTGTATCCTACAACACAAGCCCTTTCCATAGTACCCTAACAGGTGACGAACCTTATTATTTATCTGAAGTAAAATACCTGGCCGAATATGGTTTTTACAACTCACTTAGCCAGGGTACATCATTCGCTTACACTTCAATGCTGTATATTTTTTCTAAAATCATACATGCAGATTTCGAAGTATCAATGAAGATATTTTCGACCATCAGCTATTTACTATCTTGTTTTGTATTATTGAAGATATTAGGCTGTTTCAAAAAAATAGACAATGAAACAAAATATGTAGGCATGCTTTTTTATGCCTATTGCTATTGTGGGCATATGTGTCTTTTATTACCAAATGCTACCAATGCCCTCTTTGTAATGCTTGGTATTCTTTCCCTACTAAAATTAAATAACTATAAAGGAATTGCTTTAAGTGGGCTCATGTTCTTTATTGCATTTATTGTCAAACCAATTGCCCTGTTTTATATTCCAGGTATTCTCTTGTACCTAATAATAGATAACCGCAATGATATAATGACAAGGCTAAAAAATTGCAGCTTGTTTTTTGCAATATTCATTACAGGCTTTATTATTTACCACATACCTTCTTACCAAAGATATGGCAAACTAATGCTGGAGGACAAGAACCATACCTATGCAGCTGGCATTAGAAAAGAAAGCCAAGTACCTGCCGACCAAAAAAGCATTTATTATATAGTTTACAACCCTAATAAGCGAATAAATATCTGGTTGGTTACAGTTAACGAAGTAGAAGAATTCAAAGAAAAACACCCTGAAATTAAATTAAACCTGTCGCATACTGAATTTATTAAAACTTATACCAAAATATGGCTTACCAACTCTATGGAAAAAATATTCCTGGATATTCCCTTCCATGTGGATCTAGGCATTTATTACCATAAGTGGACAACTGTAAATAAATGGATCAATAACCTTACAATTATCAAATTCGGGTCGCTACTTATACTACTATTTTGCTGCTATAAAGAAAGGGAATTTATTGGTGCAAACCGGTTCCTGATTGCCCCATTGGTCTACCTTTGTTTCCTATCCCTATACCTGATAGCACAATTGGAAAACGGGTGGTTATTATCAAGTATCCCATTTTTCGCCTTACCAATATTGCAATATTCACAAAGAAAATTATCCGTCTATGTAGTTCTATTAGGTGAGGTTTTGATATTGTTCTTATGATTATTGAAAGGGTAATTTATGGTTACAATAATTTGTGGTTAATTTGCAGCCCTGTAGGTTAAAACTATGCATTCTTAAATAATCTTCATGAGTGTAGATATAAGTATTATTGTACCTTATTTGAATGAGGAGGATAATTCCGCCTTTTTGGTGGATAGTTTGAGCAGATTTTTTAAGGAAAACAGCCATATCAATTATGAAGTAATTTTGGTGGATGACGGGTCTACTGATAATTCTTCACAAGCATTCGAAACACTGCTGAACAAGTCGGGCATTGATTATAAAATCATTATACTAGCCAAAAATTACGGATCTCATATTGCTTTAAGGTCGGGAATTACCAATGCTTGCGGGGAATGGATGATGTTCCTTCCTGCTGACCTGCAAGACCCATTAGAACTATCTACCCTACTGCACGCCAATGCAAAAAAAGGCTTCGACATCGTATTTGCATCCAGGAATACTACATCTGCCGGCATTTTTGAAAAAACGTTTTCGAAAATGTATGCCAACCTGATGCGGAAATTTGTATACAAAAAATTCCCTGAAAACGGTTTTGATATAGTAATGTTTAACCGGAAAGTGCAGGCTAAACTTAACCAAAACGTAGAGGCCAACTCATCAATTTTCCTCCAAATCCTTACAATGGGCTATAAACAAAGTTTTATAACCTATGATAAAACAACCCGGAAACATGGAAAATCGAAATGGACGCTATCGAAAAAAATAAAACTACTAGTTGATTCTTTTGTAGCCTTTTCTTATGCCCCTATCAGGTTTGTATCTTATATTGGCTTGCTATTTTTCATTGTAGGTATATGCTGGACATTATATATATCTGCAAGAAAGCTAATGTTTAATGATATTGCAGCCGGGTGGCCTGCACTTACCTCAATACTATTATTGGGATTCGGTATTACTAATATTTCATTGGGCATTATTGCCGAATACCTTTGGAGAACACTGGATGCCAGCAGGGCAAGGCCGGTATTTATTATTGACAAAATAATTGAAAATAAAAGAGAACAATGATACAAGGCAATGTGAAAGGAGCCAGGATTCTGGTAACAGGTGGTGCAGGATTTATAGGGTCGCACCTAACCGACAAGTTGTTATCGCTTGGCCACAAAGTAACTGTGATAGACAACCTGAGAAATGGAAAAAAAGAAAACCTGGAGGAAGCAAGCCAGAATGCCAATTTCAATTTTATTGAGGGAGACATACTTGACCAGGCCAAATGCATGGAAGCTAGCACGGATATTGATATTGTTTTCCACCTGGCCTGCCTGGGGGTAAGGCATTCCATCCATAGCCCGTTTGAAAACCACAGGGTAAATGCCGAGGGATCTTTAAATATATTGGAAGCATCAAGAACCAATAAGGTGAAACGTTTTTTCTATATTTCAACCTCTGAAATATATGGCGATATAAAGCAATTCCCGATAGATGAAATGGGCATACCAGCTCCCAAAACCGTATATGGGGCTAGTAAACTTGCTGGTGAAAATTATGCTTACTCCTATTATACCTGTTATGGTCTGGATGTAACCATCCTGAGGATATTTAATAATTATGGCCCCCGTGCACATTATGAAGGGGATAGCGGCGAGATAATACCTCGAAGCATTGTTAATGTACTATATGGACAAGCACCTATTATATTTGGTGATGGTAGTGTGACCCGTGACTTCTTTTATGTAAAGGATACTGCCACTGCACTGGCAATGCTGCTGGATATTAATAATATAAGCGGGCAGATTATCAATATAGGAACCGGGGAAGAGATTACCATGAAGCACCTGCTGGAAAAGCTACTTGAATTAATGGAAAGTAACCTGTCGCTACAATACCTTGAAGACAGGCCGGCTGACGTGCCCAGGCTCTGGGTTAACCCTGGGAAATTTAAGATGGTCACTGGTTTCGAAGCCTCTTATAGTTTTGAAGAAGGGCTAAAGGAAACAATCAAATATTACAAAACAAAATCTGCAAATAAAAACCTGATCAGCGAAATTGTCGTGAAAAATTGGGACAAATAAAATATAAGATATGAACATACCAGTTGCTAAACCATACATGACCAGGGATGAGGCCCAGGCCGCATACGATACCATATTGACTGGTTGGATAACACAGGGACCGAGGGTTGCTGAATTTGAGGCCAACTTTGCTTCATATACAGGAGCAAAATACGCCGTAGCAGTATCAAACTGTACTACGGCATTGCACTTATCTATGATAGTAGCAGGCATAGGTGCCGGTGACGAAGTGATATGCCCATCAATGAGCTATATTGCTACAGCCAATTCCATAAAATATGTGGGGGCAATCCCTGTTTTTGCGGAGGTACACCCTGAAGATTTCAATCTGGATGTGAGGGATGTAGAAAAACGCATTACACCAAAGACCAGGGGCATACTGCTGGTGCACCAGGTAGGTAATCCTGCCGACATTGATGCCTTTACCAATCTGGCCCGTAAATATAACCTGGCACTTATAGAGGATGCTGCATGTGCGGCAGGATCGGCCTATAAAGGCAGTAAAATAGGTAGCCATTCAGACCTGGTTTGTTTCTCCTTCCACCCGCGCAAGGTAATTTCAACCGGCGATGGTGGTATGGTTACAACCAATAATGAGGCCTACTACAACAGGCTTAAATTGCTGCGCCAACATGGCATGTCGGTAAACGACAGGGTGAGGCATGAGTCGAAAACAGTGATTTTTGAAGACCATGTGGAGCTGGGTTATAATTATAGAATGACCGATATACAGGCGGCTGTAGGTATAAAACAACTAGCTAAACTGGATTGGATAATTGAAGAGCGCCGCAAAATAGGCCAACAATACAATGAGGCTTTCAGAAATATCACGGGTATTGTTTTACCGTTTGAACAGGAGGGTTGTTTTAGCAATTACCAATCCTATTGCATTACACTGAAGGAAGATGCCAAACTGGACAGGAATACATTAATGCAAAAAATGCTGGATGAAAATATTGCCACACGCAGGGGGGTAATGACCACCCACCGTGAATCGGCATATAAGAATCACCCTTATAGCAATTTGGAAGTTTCAGAACATGCATCTGACAATACCATAGTATTGCCGCTATATGTACCCATGAGCCAGGCCGAGGTAGACAGGGTTATCAATGTATTTAAAGAACTAATGGCATAAATAAGTAGGGAGTTTTTTTATTGCAAATGGTCTGTCACAAGCACTATAATTTACGAAAAAGTATTTATGAGAAAATTGTTTTAGAATTAAGAATAGACACGTACATTTGCACTCCCAACAAGAAGGATTGGTAGTTCAGTTGGTTAGAATGCCGCCCTGTCACGGCGGAGGTCGCGGGTTCGAGTCCCGTCCAGTCCGCAAGAAAGGGACAAACATGCACTAGCATCTGTTTGTCCCTTTTTATTTTCCTCTGATATGCTTGATAGGCTTGACATTAGCAGAAATATTACGTTTACCCTTTCGGTTCGAATAATCCAACGATAGTTTATTTTTTGAATCAAGCTGATTTTGTGAAGGGTTATGATTTTTTTGACCATTTCGCAAGCGGACGCTTGCAGGAAATTAGTCCAAGGTAGACCCTTGGACTAGTGGAGCTTATTATCCAAATGCCGCTAGTAAGGGCAATGAAATTACAGGTGCAGCCATTAGCATTACATCGGCCAGCCCTGATGTAGTAGGTACGTTTACCTTAAATCTTGATGAAGGCGCTATAGCAATTGGCAAATTCACTGCTACTGCCTTGTAAAATAAAAATCAGGCGAATCTGGATCATTAACCGGCAATCCAGGTACTTCACTTTTTTCATGGTCAATTATCCACTGTTGTTATCACCCCATTATTTTCGCTCTATATCTATCAATAATGGGGGTGATAATCAACTTTATCACCAGTACAGGGATTTGATATTTATCAAATAAATTGGAAGGCCAAATAGTATTTGACAAATATCAAAAGATTGCAGCCCCGGCACTACTATTTTTGGCCTATAGAATAGAATACAATCAAAACAATTATGAAACGAGTACATAATTATGGTGAATGCAGCCAGAGGGACGAAAATCCTAACGTTGAGCCCGGCAACAGCTTTGCGGTGGGTGCCTGCCTGCCAAATAAAAACAAACATTCCCGGATAAATAAGATATGCATTATTTTAGTCCTTTCAGCAATAGGCATCCTCGGGATATGCGAGGGGACATACGCCCAGGGCAATTATGGTAAGCAAAAATGGGTATATGCTGAAATAGGAGAAGCAACTGCAAATGGAAAATTCACTTCGTTTAATGTAGCAGTTAACACTACCACCGGTAATAAAGCCAATAATCTATTGACATTTGGATTTTATTACTACAAGCGCACAAGCCCGGAATGCCCAGCCGATTACCATGATGAAAAGTCAAAGTTTCTAAATCCATTTGCTTCAAATATACATCCGTTGCAGGAGTTCAAAATGCTCGGGGCAATGTATGGTAGAGTAATCTACACCTCGAGTGAAAAACTGAGATTCACTCTAAAGGTAGGGATTCAGGCAGGGATGGAAAGTAACCATATCAATTTTGTCTATTGCGGAGGCAACCCAAACTACACCTCATCGCACGAAAATAACATTTCAGCAGGCATATTACTTAATCCAGTTATGGAGCTTCCTTTATCCCGACATTTTGGATTCAATTTGGGGCTATCCGCAAATGTGAACCCTACTGTAAGCGTTTTTGGGATTCACGTAGGTATCATATTGGGGAAATTAAGGAATAAATCAAGCAATTATTGATCGTATGCTGTACTCAAAGTTTGTTCCTACATCTGAAATAATCACAAATAAATGAATAGCCATGCATATATTTAAAAGTGGAAGCTTTATATTACTATTAACTATAATAATATTAAGCAGTAATCAAGCTTTGCTTGCTCAATATCAACAAAAGGGAATCAACAATGTCTATCTCGACTATGGCGCAGGAGCGGGTAATGGGAAATTTCAATCTTACAACGGAGCCATCAATTTTGCATTCGGTGAAAATAACGTACTTACCGCAGGCTACTATTACTACAAGCGGGTATCTCCCCAAATGCCCACTGATTTTGTGCCTGAACCCGGAGATTATTACTTTCTAGGTTCAGGCCCGGACAGATACCCTCTGCAAGAATTTAAATTAATTGGCTTGATGTATGGTAAAATAATTTACGCCTCTAATCCAAAAGTAAGATGGGTGCTAAAAGGGGGGCTGTCAGCAGGTATGGAACGAAATAATATAAATTTTTATAAAGACTCTATTGCTAGTTCTTTATTTACAATGAAAGCAGATAGGTATTCCTATACCTTTGAAAAAAAGATTACTGGCGGATTAATGCTCAATGCTATGCTGGAATTTCCGTTAGCAACATTTTTCGGTATCTCTATTGGTCCATTTGCAAACATAAACCCATCATCGTCATTAGCAGGAGTTGATTTGCGCTTCATGTTGGGTAAAGTCCGAGACCGGGAAAAGAGTAATTATTGGTAGGCTACCTACATTTTTGATGCAATGTTAAAAGCAATATATAGGTCTGGCTAAACTTCAAAAAAGGTTACGTTTTTTTATTATAAAACCAAATATCATGCTAAAAACATTCTTTTTCTCAGTTATTCTATCAATTACATTGTTAGGGAATATTATGAATTCCTATGCTCAAATCAACCCCGGGAAGGGACCCTTTATTTATGGAGAGATCGGAGTGGGTATAGGGAATTTTGAGTTTGGTGAGATAATTGCTTTAAATATTATTTTCGGGCACAACAATATTATTACACTTGGAGCATGCGGGAACCTTCGGAATCCCGTGGGTATGCCATCAGATTATACTTACACTTCCAACAACGGTTTTAGATTATTTAACCCCCGTCCGAATGACTATCCTGTTCAATATATGATTGCCAGGGGATTGATGTATGGAAAAGTGCTTTATACCGGATCTCCAAATGTCAGGTTTATTTTGAAAGGTGGATTGACCTACGTTAAGGAACAGAGCTACATCAATTTCAAATATTCCGGTGGTAATCCAAACTACACCTGTACTAAGGAAGATAAAAGTGTTATTGGTTTCGTAGTCAACCCCACATTAGAATTGCCATTAAGCCGCCATTTCGGATTTAACATCAGCCTTTATGGAAACATAAACTCTGCAGCAAGTGTATTCAGTATTAATGGAGGAATGATTTTTGGAAAATTGCGTAACGGAAAGCAATATAGTTTTTGAGAAAGCAAAAGACAGGAAAAGATGGTATTAACACAGTGTCGGTATACAAATAATGAACTTCAGAAATCAAATTAATTAACTATTGTTTCTATTCATCAGCCAAGTCCTCCCTGTTTACAAGGGTATAAAAATCCTGTTTTACACTTATTGTACCAATGTGCTAATAGTCAAATCTTTGTGTATTCATTATTAACCACAAAAAGTAATTTTTATGAAAAAGGCAATTTTGATAACAGCAATTTTGTCCGCCCAGTTACTAGCAAATTCAGGGATTTGCCGGGCACAGAGAAATGGGAACGATGGACCTTTCATCTATGGCGAGCTGGGAGGCGGCTGGGGAAACTTTGGTTCGTATCACTGTGCCATTACGGGGATATTTGCAAAAGATAATATGATCTCAATTGGATACACTTATAATGTTCGTAAAACCCCGGAACTTCCGTCCGATTTCAAGTCGGCATATTGGAGTTTTGGAGGCGCTGACCCAGACCCGCAGCAAAGATTATCGATGTTTGCGCTGATGTATGGCAAAGTGTTTTATACCAGGTCTCCGAATGTAAGATTTGTAGCCAGAGGCGGACTAAGTGCAGGGAATGCGTTCTATTCATCTGACTTTACGTCTGCTGCCGTTATTACCACAACCGGTTTATTTGGTGATAACCACACTTCAAATTATTCCTGGACTGATCAGCAAAAACCAGTAATCGGCCTTCTCTTGAACCCTTCTGTGGAACTTCCTATTTCCCGGATTTTCGGTTTTTCATTAGGGCTCTATGCCAATATTAATCCAGTTGCCAGTGCCTTCACTTTTGACGCAAATATCATTTTGGGAAAATTGAGGAATAAGAAAATAGCGAAAAAGTAACGATAAATTTTCGAATGAGATATTAAACTAAAATCTAAACTCGATGTTATGAAAAAACCACTTTTAATTCAGTCTCCTGATAATGTTCTTCTCCCTGTTTCCAAGGATATAAAAATCCTGTTTTCCCTGTATTGTGTGTGCTTATCAAGATAACAACCTTTGTGTATCATTTTTAACCATCAAAAACAAATTTTATGAACAAGAAAATCAACAACTTCCTTCTCCTCGCAGCATTCTGCCTGGTAACATTTTCCACCGCCTGCACTAAGAAAAGCAGCGATACGGTAACAACCTCTAATCCCGGATCAATGACAGCAGCCCTTAGTGGTGCAAACTTTAATAGTCAGAAATGCACCTTCTTGCCGATCGGTGGACCTAATGGTATTAATATAATGGGCTACAATGGTGACTATTTAAATAAAACCTACCCGATAATTTCTTTTACAATCACAGGTTATAATGGCGTTGGCAGTTACAACTGGACTAGTCCAAACTATGGGGCAGCCGTGCTGGTTACAGGAGCTTATTATCCAAATGCCGCTAGTAAGGGCAATGAAATTACAGGTGCAGCCATTAGCATTACATCGGCCAGCCCTGATGTAGTAGGTACGTTTACCTTAAATCTTGATGAAGGCGCTATAGCAATT
>CANGSR010000186.1 GCA_947456055.1 Chitinophagaceae bacterium | reverse complement strand
GATACAGGCTCAGTTATCATCATTAACCACAACTGCCCAGGAGTCGTATTCAGGTATAAGGGTAATCAAATCATTCGTTCAAGAGAAAAATATTTTAAGGTTTTTTGAGGAAAATTCAGCCCTCTATCGTAAAAGTGCCATCAACCTTTCCCTTACAGAGGCTATCTATTTTCCCTCAATGAACCTTTTTGTGGGTATTAGTATGCTAAGTACGGTTTTGATGGGGGGGTATTTTGCTATCAATGGCATGATAACTACTGGTATGATTGCCCAGTTCGTTATTTATATAAACTTGCTCATGTTCCCCATTTCAAGTATTGGTATGGTAGCCAGTATGACCCAACGGGCAGGTGCCAGCCAAAAACGTATAGATGAATTTCTTAAAGAATCCCCCGAAATCCAGACACCGCCAAATGCCAGAAATGAGCATCCCGAAGGGAAAGTGGAATTCAAGGATGTATCTTTCACCTATCCTAATACAGGTATTACAGCTCTTAAGAATTTTTCATTAAGCGTAAAGAAGGGGCAAAAGGTTGCCATAATTGGTAAGACAGGTTCAGGTAAATCTACCATCACCCATATGCTAATGAGGATGTATGATGTCACAGGTGGGGCTGTAGAATTAGATGAAGTAAATATTGACTGGTTCAACCTACATTCCTTGCGTAGGGGCATAGCTTATGCTCCCCAAGAGGCTTATTTATTCTCTGATACCATCTACAATAATATTAAGTTCGGCAGGGATGATGCTACCAAAGAGGAAGTAATGGAAGCAGCCCGAATGGCCGACCTGGATAAGGATATCGCCTCCTTTGCAAAAGGTTATGAAACCATGATAGGGGAGCGAGGGGTAATGCTATCAGGTGGGCAAAAACAAAGGATGGTTTTAGCAAGGGCGATCCTCAAAAAGAGCAAAATCCTGATTATGGATGAGTGTCTAAGTGCCGTGGATACCCAAACAGAAAAAACTATTCTCGCTAACTTGCAGAAATACCTGGAGGATAAGACCACTTTCGTAATTACTCACCGTATATTTACCAGTTGGACATTTGACCAGATTATTATTCTTGATAATGGTAGTATTGCCGAGCAGGGTACCCATGAGGAATTAATGGCTCTTGAGGGCAGGTATGCTAAATTGTACCGCCACCAGACTAGTTAAAGGTGATAGGTGTTTTTTGAAATTTGAATTATGGCTATAGATAGTGATTTGACCAGTTTGAATAAGTACATCAGTTCTTCAGGGTTTTGCTCTAGGAGGGAAGCTGATAAGCTTATTGAAATGGCAAGGGTAACAGTGAATGATAGTATAGCCCTGCCAGGTGCAAAAGTAGGTCCAGGCGATGTAATAGAAATAGATGGTGAGCCAATAAAAACAAAGAAAAGACCTATTTACATTGCCTTTAATAAACCAGTAGGTGTTACCTCCACCACCGACCTCAAGGATAAAACCAATATCATTTCTTTTATCAATCACCCTAAAAGGATTTTTCCAGTCGGTCGATTAGATAAAGATTCTGATGGTCTAATTCTATTGACTAATGATGGCGACATAGTTAATAAAATTCTTCGGGCAAGCAACAACCATGAGAAGGAATATATAGTAACAGTAGATAAGGCAGTTACCCCCGAGTTTATTAGGACTATGGGTAATGGTGTGCCGGTCTTGGGTGAAATGACTAAAAAGTGTTTCGTTCGCCAGGAAGGCGCAAGGAGATTCAGAATAATTCTTACCCAGGGTCTGAACAGGCAGATTAGAAGGATGTGCGAATACCTGGGTTATTCAGTGCATAGCCTAACAAGGGTCAGGGTACTCAACATCCAACTAGGTAATATGCCGATAGGTAATTGGCGGTATTTTACACCTCAGGAAATAGATAAAATCAATGAGATGCTCGCTCATTCAAATATGGCTGACAATAAAACCGAAAAACCATCCAAAAAGAAAAGGTAGTACTTCTATGTTTAAGTTCTATAGGATGTTTTTTATTTCTTTTTCGGTAAGCCCAGTTAATTCCATTACATCTTCCATATCCATGCCTTTTTTTAGTGCTTTTTTGGCGATAGCCATTTTTTCTTCTTTAATACCTTCTTTAATGCCTTCCGTAATGCCTTCTTTAATGCCTATTTCCTTTCCTTCCTTGATTCCTATTTCCATTCCCTTTTTTAATCCCTCTTCTAAACCATCATTTTGGGCAGTTTCAAATGAAGCGTAGTAGTCCCTATAAGCTTTTAGGCCAACAAAATAATTTCGCTGGTCTGACTCATTCATTTTAGATAGCTCGGCTTTCTCTATTGCCTCTACAAACACCACCTCATTCTTGAAAATTTCAGGAATAGATTGGAAGTCTTCCAGGTTTTTGATGAAATAGAGCCATTTATCCAATCGAGTTACAAGCTCATTTTCACTTTTGGTGAAATTGGGCATTTCTAAATAAATATAGGTAAGCTTTTTATAGACCTGTTCGTTGTATTGGTTTTTGAGGGTATGCACATGTACTACCTCATTCTTATCGTTCTCACTGGGGTAGTCGTTAAATTTAAAATCTAATAAACCAATACAATAAACCGCCTTTAGGTTGTAATTCCAGTTTCCCTTTAGTGCCTGGCTACTTATTGGGAAAGTAGAATAATAGATAGTCCTATCGAAAAAGTAATTCTGTTTAGCCTTTTGCAATTCTACAATGAATTTCTCGCCCTTATCGTTTTCGCAATAGATATCATATACTGCTTTGCGGTCATCAATAGATACGGGTAATTGTTCAGTATTCTTGAAAGTAAGATCTTTTATATGGGCATTTTCTGGCAATATTGAATTCAGGAAGTCAATAAGGATATTCTTATTTGCTTCTTCTCCAAAAATCTTTTTGAAGCCATAATCGGTGAAAATATCAATATACTTAGCCATGAATGCTATTGTAAAGCAAATTTAGGAATAATTGTAGATTAGAGGTTTAAGGAATGGTGAAATAATTTATTATAAAAAAGTGAAGGCTTGTTCTGGAGCAAACCTTCACTTTAGTTTTTATCAATTATCCTTTAATTGCTGCGATTCCAGGTAAAACCTTACCCTCAAAATACTCAAGCATTGCACCACCACCTGTGGATACATAGCTCACCTTATCTGCCAACCCAAATTTGTTCACAGCGGCAACACTATCCCCGCCACCAACTAGCGAAAAGGCGCCATTTTTGGTAGCTTCCACCACTGCATCGGCAATAGCCTTAGTGCCATGCTGGAATTTCTCCATTTCAAATACGCCCATCGGTCCATTCCAAAGGATAGTCTTCGATTCGCAAATAATCTTTTTGAACTGGTTAATAGCCATAGTGCCAATATCCAGACCCATCCAGCCGGAGGGTATTTCATTACTTAAGGCAGACGAACAAGTTGCATCAGCAGCAAATTTATCAGCAATGATACTATCAGCTGGTAGGTGTATGCATACTCCCTTTTCTTCTGCTTTCTTAAGCAATTCAAGAGCCATATCCAAACGGTCATCTTCGCAAAGCGAATTGCCAATATGACCACCCTCAGCTTTAAAGAACGTATAAGCCATACCACCACCTATAATAATGTCGGTAGCTTTTTCTAAAAGGTTTTCAATAATCAGGATTTTATCACTCACCTTAGCACCGCCAATAATTGCTGTGAAAGGTTTTTTGTTATTGTGCATTACCTCCTCAGCGGCTTTCACTTCTCCCTCCATCAGCAAGCCAAACATTTTTTTATCGCCTGGGAAAAACTGTGCAATAACAGCAGTTGATGCATGAGCCCTGTGGGCGGTTCCAAAGGCATCATTTACATATACATCGCCTAGTTTTGATAGTTGTTCAGCAAATGCAACATCGCCTTTTTCCTCTTGCTTATAATAGCGAAGGTTCTCCAGTAATAATACTTCTCCTGGTTTCAATGCCATAGCCTTATCTGCTGCATCCTGCCCAAGGCAATCATCAGCCCACTGTACCTCAATACCCAATAATTTTGATAGATGGGCAACCACTGGTTTTAAAGAAAAATCAGCTAGGGTAAGATTTGGTTTCTTTTCAATGTCTTTAAGAGGTCTTCCCCAATGGCTCATTAATACTATGCTTCCACCATCAGCCAATATCTTTTTTAGAGTAGGTAGAGCTGCTGTGATTCTGTTATCATCTGTTATAACCCCATTTTTTATGGGTACATTAAAGTCAACACGTATCAGTGCCCTTTGATTTGCGAAATTGTGATCTTTGAACATTTTATTTGTCGATATTTAAAACCATTTTATTGGTTCCGGTTAAATTGATTTTTCTATTTATGGGTAATAAAATCTGGTAAATCCTTTATTGGTAAATCCGTTAACAATCTTTCATCTATAGTAAAGTATTGATGCAAATCCTATTAGGCTGCAAAATTAATATATTTCTTGTCTACACGTTCCAATTTTACATAGGAAAACCTGTGGACTTTTAGGAGTTGGTTTGCTTTAATTTTTAAATGAATGTTTATTCCAACAGAAATAAGTTGCGGTTGAAAATTATCCCTATTAAGAAACTTGCTTTTACCTAAAGCCCATATGAAATACCTTTGATGATTATATTTAACACAGCATTTGTGTTGTATTTTTGACATGTTTTATCTTTTTGCTGTAGCATTGAATACCTTAAAATGATGGGTTATTTGAGGCAATACTGAAAGAAATTTATTTGCACAATCATTCTCTTTTTTCTCCAAACTTGTTTTAGTTTTTTTCAATTATTTGTCTATCTTTGCAGTCCGAAAAAAAATTTTATTGTTTAACGCAAAATAATTTCTATTATTTATGTCGGTAAAGATTCGTTTACAGAGACATGGGTCTAAAAAGCGCCCTTTCTATTTCATCGTTGTGGCTAGCACTACTGCTCCCCGTGATGGTAAGTTTATTGAAAAATTAGGAACGTACAATCCACTGACTGTACCAGCTACAATCCGTATCAGCCGCGAGCGTTCGCTCTATTGGTTGGATAAAGGTGCGTTACCTACAAATACATGCCGTAGGATTTTATCCTTCAAGGGTGTATTATTCCTCAAGCACTTGATGCGTGGTGTTACCCTTGGCTTGTTTGATGAGCAAACAGCAATGGCTAAGTTCGAAACATGGAATGCAGAGCACGAAGAGTTAGTGGCTAAACGCGAAGAATCGCACCGTCAGCATAAAGCCGACAAACGCCACGAAACAATGCAGGATTCTGTTCGCCGTGTTGAAGAAAAGAACATCGCAAAAGCACAGGTTGCTGAAGCTGAAAAAGAAGTTACTGAAGAATAGGCTTATACCTAATTTTCATTCATGGAAATTTCAAAAAAGGCGAAGATTAATTTCTTCGCCTTTTTTCATTTAGGAAATAAAGGATTCGCCGGGTTGGGTGCTGAATTAGTGCAATGAGCCAAAAGATTTAAAACATCCAGGTATGATTTATACTTTTTAATTTAGGTAATTTGTTTTAACCTTTACCTTTTACCTAAAGAATTGCGTTTTAACTTTTAACCTTTAACTTTTACATTTAAGAATTGCGTTTTAACTTTTAACTTTTAACTTTTGACTTTTGAATTTAATGCTGAA
This sequence comes from Chitinophagaceae bacterium, assembly GCA_947456055.1. Lineage (GTDB taxonomy): Bacteria > Bacteroidota > Bacteroidia > Chitinophagales > Chitinophagaceae > Nemorincola. Next base: position 3,975 of record CANGSR010000186.1, on the reverse strand, counting down.
CATGCACTGTGCAGTATTCTGTATCAACACCATTCACCAAGGTATCATTAATGGTCATAGTATAAAGTGAATCGAATGCAGCACGGCCATCTTTAGAAAATGTTCCCGAACCCCAAATAGTATATGGGCCTATTGTTTGACGTGGTATGGTAACTATATTGGAAAGCCAGGCCCTGACAACAAATGAACTGCCTAACTTCTTAATATTGCTAATACTTATTTTGTAGGGGGTGTCAACTATTTTTTCAACTACAGATGTATAGTAGGTTAAAGAATTAATAGGGGTACAAAAATCATAACAACCTGTATAGGTACGGGCAAGTAAGGAACTATAATCGGGCAAAGGATTAATTTTCAGGTAAAGGTTGCGTGATTTGGCCCCCAATTTAGTACTGTTTATTACTAATTGCATTTTGTAAGTACCTACTGCCAGATTACCTACTTTGATCTTTAATACACCACCTAACAATTCGGTTACTACCAGTGTTGATGGTGAACATGTGGTAAAGGCTGGTAGGCTGGTTATATTTGCAGTAAGCGGATTAGAATTAATGTCACCACTATCCACATTTATAAAAAATGGGAAATTGAAATTACTATTTGCATAGATACTGATAGTCGAATCAAAAGTAACTGAATACCCAAATCCGCTAGTCGCTGGTGGGTTAACCACATTATTATTCGATGAGTTGTTTTTATTGCAACAACTTAGGAACACAAGTAATACTATGGCAAGCCCTTTCCATTTCATAGATATCAAAGATAAGGAACATTGGCAAAATATTTTTCACATTTAGGGGGCTAATAGTTTTTAAGACAGCTGGTTTCATTAAATCATTGGGGGCATTTTGTTTGCTGAAAGCATACATCGTTCCATACTATCTTTGTTTATTAACCTTTAGATAATATAAATTCGTTTTGTGTGGCCAAAAAAGACTTTCAACATTAATTTTATTCTATTTGGTGGGTGGCAATTTAATTTTACCGATTTTTGTGAATTATTTTTTTTATCTTTAACTAACCAAAATACTAAGACTCCTGGTATTTAAGTTAGACTGTAGACATTAAAATGGGTTTGAAAAGAGATATTGTAACCTCATTAAAGTTAATAGCAATAATGCTGATTATGCTGTTATCAAATGTTGCAATGGGTTCACACATTGTAGGTGGCGAGGTTTCATACAAATATCTTGGCCCAGATACCGGCGGTAATTTATACCAGGTATCCTTAACCATTTATGAGAATTGTGTTGACCCTAACCCGGGGGCTATCGCAGGTGACAACCCTGCATGGTTAAGTGTATTTAGCACAGTGAAACCCTATCTAAAATATCGGGAGGATGCAGTAACATATACTTCATTCGAAATTGTACCAGCCAATTTTAGTAATGTTTGTATCTCCAATGCCCCTGAACTATGCCTGATCAAAAAGACATTTGTTATAAATTATGTGCTAAAACCCAATCTTACAGGTTACCTAATTTCTTATCAGCGTTGTTGCCGCAATGGTTCAATTAGTAATATCAGGGATCCAGGGCAAACCGGTTCTACCTATTATTGCGTAATCCCAGGAAGGATGATAAATACCAGTGCGGTATTCACCAATTATCCCCCACAGATTATTTGCATGAACACCCCATTGCTCTATGACAATAGTGCTACAGACGATGATGGTGATTCTCTTACTTACGAATTTTGCAATTGCCTCGACGGAGGGCAGGATACGGCACAAAAGGCTAGCCCCCCACCTTACGATAGTGTTTATTGGTTGCCTGGGTATCTGCCTACAAGCCCGCTTACCGGGTTCCCACCCATTGTGATTAATCCTAAAACAGGGGTAATTTCAGGTACGCCCAATAGGGAGGGGCGTTACCTGCTTACCGTTTGTTGCCATGAGTGGCGCAAGGGAGTCATGATTAATACGGTAAAAAGGGAATTCCAATTTCTGGTTACCAATTGTAGTAAGTCCACCGTTGCTTGTATTCCACAATATTCTAAGGATCCAAACACCTATATTGTAGATTGTCAGGATTTCACTATTAATTTTGTCAATTGTAGTGTAGGAGGGCTTACCTGGCATTGGGATTTTGGAATCCCGGGTTTACAAACCGATACCTCAAATAAATTTCAACCATCTTTTACCTACCCTGATACAGGTACATTTATAGTGAAATTAGTGGTTAACCCAGGTACTACCTGCCAGGATAGTACTTTTAGGTATGTGAAAATCTATCCTAAATTTAAAGCTGGTTTTATTGATACAGGCAAACATTGTCCGGGTGATTCTGTGCAGTTTTTAGATAAGTCAATAGCAACTATTAAGCCAGTAACAGGTTGGCTTTGGTATTTTGGGGATGGCGATAGTGCCTTGACCCAGAATCCGAAACACAATTATGCTTATGGTGGCATTTATAATGTAATACTGGTATCTGAAAACATTAAGAGCTGTATAGATACGGTGTCAGGTCAGGTAGCTGTTGAAGAGTTTAAACCTTTTGCTGGAAGCGATACCATAATTGTAAAGGGAGAGCATATTCTATTCAATGCTTTAGGTGGATCCAGTTATTTATGGTCTCCTGCCACTAATTTGAGTGATTCAACTATTTTCGATCCCATTGGGTATTTTCAGGATACCGGATTGTTTACTTATAAAGTTTGGGTTAGAAGTTCATTTGGTTGCTACGGCAATGATACTATTAATGTAAGGGTAGTAAACCAGGCCGAATTCTTTGTGCCTTCTGCATTTACGCCCAATGGTGATGGTTATAATGATTATTTCAGACCATTGGCTGTTGGCTACAGGGAATTATTATATTTCAGGGTATTCAATCGCTGGGGCGAAATGGTATATTCCACCCAAAGTCTTGAAGTTGGTTGGGATGGCACATATAACAGTCGTATCTGCGATATGGGAGCCTACTTCTGGGAGATATTATATGTGGACCGTTTTGGTGTCAAAGGGTTTATGAAGGGAGACGTTACCCTGGTTAGATAATTAGATTCCCTTATTCCACCACGAAATTTACGTTTTTTGAATATTCATTATTAATTACCTGTACTGAATAAACTCCCTTTGACCAGTTTGTGGTATTTAATTTCAATGCCGATCCATCCATTCTCCCATTCATTGTTTCCCTGCCGTTCGCATTATATACCTTATATAGGGTAGAAATGCCATTATTTGTATTTGTCAATATGATATTCAGGAGCCCATTTGATGGATTTGGATAAACAATTACACCATTTTTTGTCTCGTGCTCTTCACTCACTCCCGCAAATGTAGTCCCAACAATAAATTGTCCCATCATTCCATCGTCTTCATGCATGAGTATATGGCAGTGATACATGTATGGTGTAGTAGTATCTGCAAAATCGTCAAATTTGGCAATAAATCGCACTGTCTCATTTGGTTGGATCAATAATACATCCTTCCGGCCCTGTTCTGTTGCAGGAGGTGCTACACCATTCCGGTCAAGAATATAGAAATGCGTATCGTGCAGGTGAAATGGGTGTGCCACCATAGTGCTATCATACAGTGTCCAGATTTCAATGTTGTTCAGGGGTATCTTGTAATCCACTCTATCCATATTAAATAGGTTATGGTTAAAATAGAATGGGCCATCCATTACCATCATGCTATCGGCAGTCATATTGATAAACCGGGTTGCATTTGCAGCAGATGCAGGATAAGGAACATCACTAACCAATGATGCAGGTATGGTGGTAACTGGTGCACTTGTTTGTGCCCCAACACTTATAGCCAATATATTAAAGTCGATACCATTCAGTGGGCTATTCATTAATGGGCTGCCTGGAGGCATAGGCATGGTAGGGCCGCCTTGCACACCCATAGGTATTTCAGATGCATAGCTCATCAGGTGGATATTTTGTCCAAACATACCAGATAGGTCTATTAGTAATTCTGCCCTTTCGCCAGGTGATAACCTGATTCGTGTAGTACTAACAGGTGCATTC
>CANGSR010000185.1 GCA_947456055.1 Chitinophagaceae bacterium | reverse complement strand
TCGTTTTCGATTTTTAGTGCCAAATGGGTTGGGAGGCTTCGTTTACCTTTAGTAATCGCATTAAAGGTTTGAGGGTGTTCGGCAACAGACTGGGCAAATGGGCGTTGCTTGATGCCGCGCTTTTTTAATTCACGCTCAATCACAATTCCCGGATGAATGCCTTTATAGTTTTCAAACCTTTGCTCCATTACACAAATGTAAGCAAAAATGTTTACATTTGGTATATCTATTTTCGCCTTATTCCAAAATCCTGTAAATTATCATTCCAACTCTCCCCAAATGGAATTTCCATGCCACCTATTCAATCTTTATGCTCAGTTTATACTTAAAATAACATTGCCTGTTTTTTGTCCAGATTCTACATATTTGTAGGCCTCCACAATTTGCTCCATTTTATATTGCCTGTCAATTACTGGTTTAAATTTCCCTTGTTCTGCCAGGTCTTTTAAAAATAATATATCTTCCTTACTGATTGTTGGCATAGGGAATAACACCTTTTTGTCTCCGAATTTTGGGGTCGTTATGGCATAAATAATATTTTCTGCATTCTTTCCCAATTCTGTTGAAATATAAATGCCATATTTGTTGAGCAATGGTTTGCAACTTTTAAAAGAACTTTTGCCAACTGCATCAAAAATGAAATCAAATTTTTGTGCTGATTTGGTGAAATCCTGTTGTAGGTAGTCTATTACAATATCTGCTCCAAGAGATTTTACGAGAGCTACATTTTTTGTGTTACATACAGCTGTGACATGTGTGCCAAAGTATTTTAATAATTGCACTGCTGCAGAACCAATTGCGCCAGTAGCACCATTAACCAAAACATGCTGGCCACTTTTTATTTTTGCGGCTCGGATATCGCATAGAGCATAATGAGCACCTTCGGTTAACGCTGCAGATTGATAAAAGTCCAAATTATTGGGCATCAAAGCTATAGGAGCATTTTCAGCTATTGTTAAATATTCGCCATGACCACCAAAGGTTTTCTCATTAAAGCCGAAAACATGATCGCCTTTTTTGAACAACGTTACTTTATTACCGGTATCTTCTACCACACCTGAATATTCACAGCCTAGAATATTGAATTTAGGCTTTAGCAAACCACTCCAAAATCTTGAAATGAAGTATTCAGCACTACGAAATCCACAGTCGGTTCTATTAACTGTAGATGCCATAACTTTAATTAATACTTCATTGTCTTTGGGAATTGGTTTAGCAACTTCTGCCAATTTAGCTACCTCAGGCGGTCCATATTTCGTGTATATTATCGCTCTCATGTTATGTTTATATTCTAGGTTCTGATATGGAAATGGTTTTCCTTATAAAAAGGTACAGAATGTTCCCTGTATATAAATGTACGGAAACTGGTTTTATTAATTATTGTCGCTTTCCCTTTTTTAGGCTTTAATTCTCTGTTTTTAAGCGAGTAATGCTATGGAACACCTGCACAAGTGATACAATATTGGAGCTTCATTTATCCTGTAAATTCTTATCCCAGGCATTCCCCCCCCCAACCAAAAAGGCAAAATCCACCTCCCCAAAATAATTTCCCATCAAAAAAACGCACTCAATCCAAAAACTGCTTAATTTTACTTTTTAAAACAAAGTGCTTTGTTATGAAAATTAAAAACTTGCTTTTCTGGGTTACATTCTACAGCATTGCCATGGGCTTTTTAGAGTCGGCTGTTGTTATTTATTTGCGCCAATTATTGTATCCCGGCCCTGATGGGTTTACCTTCCCGCTGCGGCCCATGCACCATAATCTGGCCCTTGTGGAGGTGAGCCGTGAGGCGGCAACAATTGTTATGCTCATGGCCATAGGTGCAGTGGCGGGTAAGAGCAAGGCAGAAAAATTCGCCTGGTTCCTTTACTCATTCGCCATCTGGGATATTTTTTACTATGTATTCCTATATGTATTCCTCGGCTGGCCACAAAACCTGATGACCTGGGATATTTTGTTTCTTATACCCGTGCCATGGGTAGGGCCGGTATTGTCCCCGGTTATTATAGATATTGTTATGATCCTCTTTGCCCTTACCATTGTTCGTTATTCCATCAAAAAGTCGCAGGTAGCCCTTCGCCTGTCCGAAACACTAATGCTCCTTACTGGCGGTTTTATAGTAGTTTGTTCTTTCACCTACGATTATGTGGTGCAATATTGGCCCCAGCTTTACCGCCAAATAAGTGGTGGGCGAAGCCTACTCTCAGAAATGTATAATTATTCCCCTGCCTGGTTCAACTGGTATCTATTCTCCTTCGGAGCCCTCATAATGATATTTTCCTATATTACTTACCTCCGACGTCTTTCCCTTTTTGAGGCCACCCAGCATGCAGAGGTACGAGAGCATTATAATTATTATTAAAAAAAACTGGCGCAGGTGTTCCGATAGGATCACCCGTGTCTGCTAAATATGCCGGTCTGTGACCGGAGTTCAAAGTACCAAAGCCCAGGGTACTACATTAGCCCAATAGAATACCTAAGTCCATTTCAAACAATATAAAATGTGAGACTACCTTGAATTGGCGATATAGGCACACCATAAAATCATTAATCAACCCTCCACACAACCATCCAATCCAACAAAAACAATTCCCTTATATTTGCAATAATTATGAAGATGTTTTTCTGGCATTTCGGCAAGCTAACACTAATGCTCAAGGATAGTTTTAGCAAGCCCGAAAATGGAAAAGTTTACTGGATCGAGTTTATGGAACAATGCAATGATATTGGTATCAGGTCATTGCCTATTGTCTTTATCATATCCATCTTTTTGGGAATGGTAATGGCTGTTCAGTTTGCCTACCAGCTCATCAACCCCAATATCCCCAAATCCATCATAGCTACCCTGGTACGTGATTCTGCTATTCTTGAGTTTTCACCTACAGTTATTTGTATAGTACTAGCAGGAGTAGTAGGCTCAAAAATAGCTTCCGAACTTGGCAATATGCGGGTGAGCGAACAAATTGATGCCCTCGAAATTATGGGTATCAATACCAAAACCTACCTTATTCTCCCCAAGATATTTGCAGCTATGATAATGGTGCCCTGCTTGATAGTTATTTCTATAGCAGTATGTATTTTCGGTGGTTTCCTGGCAGGCACACTTACACACGTATATACCAAACAGCAATTTATGCTGGGCATTACCACAGGGTTTGTGCCTTATAATTTGTTTTTCTCCCTAGTTAAGTCCTTTGTGTTTTCTATTGTCATTAGCCTCATTCCATCCTATTTTGGATATTATGTAGAGGGTGGCGCACTGGAAATAGGTCGTGCGTCTACTACCGCCGTGGTGGTAAGCTGTATTGTCCTCCTTTTTGCCGATTATGGCTTGTCTCAATTGTTGTTGTAATGGACTAGCCTGATTGGATGGGTCATGTAATTTTCTTAAATCGATTAAATAACAATCGCCTGCCCTTGTTAAAAGGCAGGCGATTGTCTTTTAGGCTTCCTTATTTTTCAATCACTAAGCGAAGTGTATGTTCATCTGTACCAGCAGAAATTTTAATAAGGTATAATCCTGCACTAACCTCATTATTCAGAGTTACATGTTTATTAAGATTGCCATTTACACTATTGATTTTCGAATAGTAAATTACCTTTCCTGTCATATCTGCAATTTGTATAGTAGCTCCATTTGTAAATGTTTCACCTGGGTTGCCGCTTATTGTAAAACTACCATTATTAGGGTTTGGCGAAAGAACCAATGAGACTTCATTTATTCCTTCCATTCCATTTTCTTTAGCTGGGTTAATAGTTACGTTCAAAATGTTAATAGTGGTTTCATTGCCCATTGTCGTTACATTTCTAAGTATAGAAGTGCCCTGGGCTATTCCGATTATTGTACCATTTTCTACATTTAGTCTAATGTTATTTTCACCGGTTAACACTTCCCAATTTGTGTTGGTATTGGGCAATTGTTGTGAACCGCCTACAGTAATATTAGCTTCACTATTTATTGTAACACTATGAGAAGGGGCTACCGGGCCAACATTTATATTTTTTGATGCATAGCTGGTACAGCCATAGCTATTACTCACCGTATAAGAAATAGTTGCCGAACCAACACTTACACCTGTTACAATGCCGGTAGCACCCACTGTTGCAAATGAAGTATTACTGCTTGTCCATACACCGCCAGTTGTAGCATCATTTAGTGTAATGGGTACACCTGAAACTGATACACTTGATGGTCCAGTTATTGCAGCAGGTGCCGATGGTACAGGATTAACACTGATAGTAGTAAATGCCTTACAACCTGTACTTAATGTATAGGTGATATTTGCAGTTAATGAAGCAGCATTACCTGTTACTACACCAGTACTTGAAACTATAGATGCTATAGTAGGTGCACTACTTGTCCATGTTCCACCACCTATTGCATCGCTTAACGTAATGGTACTGTGCCAGCAAACACTGCCTGGGCCAGTAATAGGCGCTAATGCATTTACTGTTACAGTAGATTGAGCGGTACAACCAGTTGGCAGAACATAAGAAATTATTGTTGTCCCACTAGCTACACCGGTTATCTGACCGGTTGTACCAATAATAGCAATTGATGTATTGGCGGAGCTCCATGTTCCTCCTGTCAGGCCGTTGGTAGCGGTTACTGATGTCCCTACGCAAATAGGTATTGTAGTACTTATATTGATGGATTGTAAAGGATAAACATTAACTGTTTTTGTAGCTCTGCATGTAGAACTAAGGGCATAAGTAATTGTTGTGGAGAGATTCCCTGCTACTCCTGTTACAATTCCTGTTGAGCCAACGATGGCTATTGTGGTCGATGCACTAGACCATGTTCCGCCAGGAGTTGCATCTGCCAGGGTGATGCTTTGGCCAACACATACCGAAGACGGACCAGTAATAGATGCCAAAGCTCCAACAGTAATTACCTGCGTAGCCAGACATCCCGATGGCATTAAATAACTTATGATAGAGGTACCGGCAGTTACTCCCTGCACAATTCCAGATGTTGAACCAACAGTTGCAACACTTATGGCTGAACTAAACCATTTACCTCCTGTGCTCAGGTCATTTAATGATATACTCATGGTGGGGCATACACTTGTAGCCCCAGTTATTGCGGATAAAGCATTTACAGTAATAGTATAATAAACTGAACAGCCTGATGGCATTGTATAGCTAATATTGGTTGAATACGTACCACTTATACCAGTTACCACGCCTGTACTTCCCACCACAGTGGCTACTGTAGAAGTGCAAGACCAAGTGCCACCTGGGGTAGCATCTGATAATGTCATTGTTTGGCCAGCACAAACACTCGTATTACCAGCAATGGGTGAAATTGGATTTACCACTATTGTAGTAGTTGTGGTGCAACCAGTGCCTAACGTATAAGTAATAATGGCCGTACCCTCACTTAAACCTGTAACTAAGCCCGAGGAGGAATTAATATTCATTACAGCATTTGAACCAGTCCAGATTCCACCTGTAGTACCATCACTATAGTTGGTAGAGCTACCCTGGCATAAAGGTGATGTGCCAGAGATAGCTGATATCGGATTTACCGAAACCGTGTAGCTCGTACTACACCCTGATGGCAGTGTATAATAAATTATGGTGCTATAATTTGGGCCAAGGCCAGTAACTACACCTGTGCTACTACCTACACTTGCTATAGTAGGTGCTGCACTACTCCAGCTACCACCACCGGTAAGGTCGGTTAAAGTTATTGATTGTCCATTACAAACACTTGTGGGCCCGGTAATAGGGAGCAAGGCATTTACAGTAATAATTGTTGTAGCCTGACAACCGGAAGTGGCAGTAAAAATTACGGTTGCTGTACCTGATGCTACACCGGTAATTACTCCGGTACTTCCACCTACTGTTACACTTGCATCTCCACTGCTCCATGTGCCTGTTAAATAGGTTTCGCTAAGGGTTATTGTTTGCCCTTGACAAACTGATGAAGGTCCGGAAATGGGGGATAGTGAATTAACTGATACTGCATAAGTTGCATAGCATCCGTTACTAAGGGTATAGCTAATATTAGTTGTTAATCCTCCTGCTATGCCGGTTAGTATGCCTGTAGCTGAACCAATGGTTGCAATAGTAGGAGAACTACTACTCCAGCTTCCTCCTGTGGAAGTATCGCTTAAAGTTATGGACTGGCCTACACATACACTACCAGGGCCTGTAATTGGCGAAAGGTTGCCAACTGCAATAACTGTGCTTGTGGCACATCCTGTTGAGGATGTAAATGAGATGGAGGCAGTGCCAGCACTAATGCCGGTAACTATCCCAGAAGTAGCATCAACGCTTACAGTAGCATCAGGACTTGACCATGTCCCTGTACCTGAAGTATTAGTCAATAAAGTTGATTGTCCCTGGCATACCGAAGTCGCTCCGGCAATTGCAGAAGGTGATGCATTTACGCTTACGATTAGCGTGGCATAGCAACCACCTGCAAGGTTATAAGTAATTGTTGCATTGCCAGCACCAATACCCGAAACTATTCCGCTAGTTGCACCTACTGTAGCTACTGAGGTATTACTGCTATTATAAGTACCACCCGATGGATAGAATGAATAAGTAGTAGTAGTGCCACTACAAATGGTTGCCGCACTTGAAGTAGCTACAGGTGTGGTATTAACTATTATTGGTAATGTGCTATAGCAACCATTATTATTGGTAAAACTAATAACTGCACTTCCAGAGCTTACTCCTGTTACAGAGCCGGCAGAATTGACGGAGGCAATACCTGTATTGCTGCTACTCCATGTTCCTGTGCCTGTAGTAGTGCTTGTGTAGGTAGTACTATTTCCACTACAAACTGCACCTGAGCCACTCATAGCAGTTGGGGATGCTAATACTGTAATCATCCTTGTAGTTTTGCAATTAAGACCCATGGTATAGGTAATTATTGAAGTGCCACCTGCAGCACCTGATAACAAACCGCTAGTGGCATTAATAGTTGCTACGCTGGTGGAACCACTCGACCATGTTCCGCCTGTTACATCTCCTGTAAGTGTAGTTTGGGTGCCTGCACAAATTGATGAACTACCTGAAATTGTGGTGGGAACCGGGTAGACAGTTACATTTTGTACACTTGAGCAACCTGTGGAGGAAATTAAATAAGATATACTAGTTGTTCCCGCTGAAATTCCAGTAAGAGTATTTCCTGAAAATGCAGCTACACCTGGGTTGCTACTGGTAAGAGTTCCACCTGTAGGGCTATATACATAAGTTGATGGTGCTCCGACGCATAATGCTGAAGTATTGGATGAGGTTCTTAAAGGTGATGCATTTACTGTTATGTTTTTTGTGACATTACAACCACCTGCTAAGATGTAAGTAATGGTAGCTGAGCCAGAGGAAGCACCTGTTACTCCGGTTACAATACCTGTTAAGTTATTAACCGTAGCTTTTGAAGTATTGCTACTAGACCAGGACCCTGATGAAATGGAATCTGATAATTGGATTGTTGTTCCGGTGCAAACAGATGATGGACCTGTAATTACAGATGGGGAATTTACTATTGCCACCGTAGTAGTTGCAATACATCCTGCCACTGAATAGGTAATTATTGATGTGCCTATGGCAGTATGTGTTATGATACCTGATGTAGTACCTATGGCTATATTTGAGTTAGAAGAACTCCAATTACCCAAACGAACACTTGTAGTTAATACTGGATTGGAAGAATTACATGATGCAGTGGTGCCACTTATTGTAACTGCTGAATTAACTGTAACCAACGCTGTGGATACATAACCTGACAATGAGTAACTAATAATTGATGTTCCAATTCCAACGCCAGTAACTACACCAGATGAATTAACAGTAGCTTTTGAAGTATCAGAACTGGTCCAAACACCTCCTGTTGTTGAATCGTATAGATTAGTTGTTGTACCTACGCATGCAGTAGTAGTTCCGTAAATGATACCAGCCAGCGTTTCATCACATCCCCATTTAAATGCCCTGCTACTATAGGTAGCAGCCCATATTGAGTCCTTTTCCTGATGTGTTGCCCATACTATATCACCAGAAAGAACATATGGTCGAACTGAATCAATAATGGATATAACTTTGGTCAAAAAATCATCACTAAAATCCCTCACATTGAACATTATTGTTGCGGTATAAAATCCGTTCGTATCAGCAGTGTGGTCATGAAGTTTATTAATGAGTGTCCTCAAAGTATCCATTATACCATGTGCGGTAGAGCCTGTAAAGACAACTTTTTCACATCCACTTCCTATATACCGTAGGTGGTTGGTTGATTCATCAGTATAAAAGTTAATAGAATCCTTCGGACGCCAAACTCCATAGTGTGTATCATTAAACCCATGCCCTGGGCTGGCAAACCCCCAAATAATATTTGGTTTCCATTTGTAAAGTGGCCAATGATGCCCTGCAATACTGTCCTGCATCTCCATCCAGCGCGATGAATAAGGATCTATTCCTCCAATAACAGTTCTATTTCTTGTGCCTATAAGCGAATCATGAAGATGGGCTATATCTGCATAATTATAGCTACCCTCATGGCAATGAGGATCTGCTTCTATATAAGGCGAATTGTTCATCCATGCTATCAAATTTGTACCTCCAGTGGATGTTGAATGCGGATCATGATTGAGACATCCTAAAAGAAATTTGAAATCACTCTGGAAGTTGTATTTAGCCCCTTTACTAATAACTGAATCAGATAGTCGCAGTACATAATTATAATATTTGGTGTAATTACTATCAACTGAATAATCGGGGTCAGTACCGTCAGCCTCATTATGGCTATTGAAATTCAGGTAAATTTTGGTTTGAGCCCCTGCTAGTAGGGGTAGGGCTAATAAAAGGAGAAGTAATAATTTTTTCATAAATATATGGTTGGTTTAGTGAAAAAAGCAAAATAATCTCAACTCGATATGATGAGCAATTGCTACATATCGCTTAATGAAATTCAATAAAGGTTACGGCTTATGGACTAATGTAGGTCTTTGGTTGGAGGTCAATCCTATTCTAGCTGTTGTAAATTATTATTCTATTCTGCCTTATTGGGGTAGTATAAAATGTTAGTAATCAGCAAGGTTAGTGATACGGTAATAAAATTATTACAAAAAGGATGCCAAATCAACAATTTGTTAAAGAATTCCGTTGAAATTCAATAGAATAAGTTCTTTAATTCCTTTTTGCTTAAAAAATCTTTTTACTATGTGCATTTTGGTCCTTAATTTTTTATTAAAAAATTGAGGTTCAAAATGCCGGTTATTAAAATACAATTCCTAAAACGCTATATAATTATTATTGACTACTTTTAGGTAGCCAAAGTTTAAAATGAAACTAACCTTTTTTTTTATTGCATTCATTTTCAGTTGTTTATACAGCTCTGCCCAAAACATCGTCCCCAACGGGAATTTTGAGCTAAACTCAGGCTGCCCTGATAATTATAACCAGATAAATTTGTGCAATTGGCAATCGGGTAATTTAGGTACTCCCGATTATTATTATAATTGCGATTCGGTAATAGGCTGGCCTGCAAATTTTGGTGTGCCGAATAATTGGATAGGTTCTCAGGCTGCATTTTCTGGTAAGGGTTATTGCGGTATTTATGGCTATTCTGC
>CANGSR010000184.1 GCA_947456055.1 Chitinophagaceae bacterium | reverse complement strand
CTATCGTAACAAGCCCTCCTGATGGGTTAGGATAGATGCTCAATGCTCCAGAAATTGGCGATGTTGCTACGCCTACATTACATTCATCAGGTACTTATTTTATTAAAGTAATAGCAGCTGGTACTACTTACAGACAAAAAGTAGAGCTGGTTAAATAGCGTTTGTTGATTGTGTGTTTAAGTTTGAATTCCCGCCTCCGGATGCTAGACCGTGGGGCGGGATTTTTTTTTGAATACTATTTTTCCCTGACATCCCCTAGCCCCCTTCCCCAGCGCACAAGGCCTTGGCACAAAGGGGGAATAGCCGCTTCAAGATTATTGGACATTTGGCTTTTTTATTTGGCTTATATTGGTAATTTAGTGAGGTTTGTCTGTCAAGTATAGATGAGGCCTACCCCACAAAAAAAACTCCCCCAAAACCAACCTGGTTTTGGAGGATTAAATATAATTTCTGTTGCGAATATTATCCAAATACCTTTTTCAGGAGGTCGGTAACACGTGATGCTGGGTTGTTGCGTATTTTGGCTTCTTCATCGGCTATGTAGATAAACAGGCCGTTGAGGGCTTTTTCGGTAACATAGCCTGGCAGGTCTGAATTTACCTTTTTGAAGGTAGTTGGTAGGTCGTTGTATACATTAAATACATCTGCCCAATATTTGGTAGCATTGTATTTATCCAGCGACTCTTCTATTACAGGGCGGAAAGTCTTTGTTAGTTGTGCAGTTGTCTTTGACTTCAGGTATTGTGTGGCAGCGTCTTTATTGCCTTTTAGTATAGATATGGCATCTGTGATGCTCATACCTTTAATAGCCTCTATAAATATCGGCACAGCCTGTTTTGAGGCATCTTCTGCGGCACGGTTCATGGTGAGGATTGCCTTATCCACATGATCACCCAGGCCTATCTGGCGGAGGGTGTTTTCTACTTTTTTAGTTTCAGGTGGCATCAACACTTTTATGAGTGCATTGCCAAAGAAACCATTCACTGCCGATACCTTACCAGTTGCATTTTGCGCACCAATTTGCAAAGCTTGTTTCAGACCGTCAGATACTTCCCCTTCAGAAAGTGGTAGGCTAATACCAGATTTTGATTTTGAGTTGGATTTAGTTTTGGTCTTGCCACTATATTTATTTACTTGCTGACCAGCATCTTTTACAAATTCTCTAAGAATCTGGGCATGTCCTATATTAAACATTCCAAAAGAAAAGGCTATTGCCAGGACTGTGATTTTCGTTCTTTTCATAATACAAAACTAATGGTTCAAATATAATGCCAAAACTTTAGGGAACGAACTTTTTTAACTTCCTTGTTTATCTTTCTTTTGGCCGCCTGGTCCGCCATTGCCACCGCCGCCCTGGTCATTATCATCGCCTTCTTTCAGGTTTTTCTCCCTTTCCTGGTCATTCGGTGGCACTATCTTCTTCTTGTCCTCGCCCCTTCCTTTTCCTTTGCCACCAGGTCCTTTATCTGCACCGCCAAAACGGTAAGTAAAGGTAATATTGCCTATTCTGTTTTCCCTGATACGGTTGATACTGGTACTGTAAGCCGTAAGGTTATAGTCAATAACGTAGCTATGGGTATTAAAGATGTCAGAGCAGTTTATTACAAGATTGGCCTTGTTTTTCCAGAAACTCTTTTTGAGGGCCACATCTACCCAATAGGTTTCTTTCAGATTGCCCTGGGCTATTACCTTGGGTGATTCGTAGTTGCCATTTATCTGCAGGGAGAAGTTTTTAGGTAATTTAACAGTAGTATTAAACTTGCCAAACCAGGAGAAACCACTGTTATCAGTAAGGTATTTACGGTAAGAAGTATCCACATCACCTACAAGCAATTGGTTTTGGAAGAAGTTTAGATTCAGAGTTGCATCCCAGATTGGTAAAATTTGAACATGTCCTGTACCTTCCAAACCAAATGTAGCACCTGAGGCAATATTGATAGGTGAGGTGTATAGGTTGCTTTTTGGCACGCCATAGGTCACAGCCTCACTATCGTATATAGGCCGGGTGATTTTTTGTATCAGGTTTTGGGTATAGGCATAATAGGCACTAAAGATTAGGTTATCGCCCTTTTTACTAGACTTGGAATAGCTGAATTCGACATTATTAATAAACTCAGGTACGAGGTTAGGATTACCCCTATTAACTGTACTTGGATTGGATAGGTCTACAAAAGGCAACAATTGCATAAAGCCCGGCCTATTGGTGCGGCGGCTATAATTCAGGTAAATGCTTTGTTGGTTTGGTAGTTGGTAGGATACAAATGCTGATGGGAACAGGCTCAAAAAGTCATTATGGAATTTAGCATAGGTAGGTACATTGCCTGAGCCATTATATACGGCATCCTCAACCCTCAACCCTGCCTGGTAGCTGAATTTGTCTACCTGGTCGCTCCAGTTTACATAGCCAGCATGGGTTTGCTGTGTATAATCGTAGGTTGATAGCAAGCTTAAATCTTGCACCTTAGTTGGAAGGGAGTCACTCCACTTTAGTGGATTATTACTGCTGTTGAACCAGTATAATTGTGATTTAAAGCCCAGCCCTAGTTTGCCGTTTTTGGTAAATAATGGGTCAGTATAATCGGCAGAGATATTGAGGGTGGAGTTGTCGCCACTACCTGGGGCGGTTTCGTGTGTAGTGCCTAGTATAGGGTTATTAAAGGTGGTAATATCCTGATATCTATGCATAACAGTATGTGCAAATGTGCCATCCATAACCAGCTCTTCATCTTTCTTTTTAAACTTGTGCTTATAGTTTAGCGAGGTGGAGGTAGAAAAAGGTCCGCCTGAAAATGTACTGTTCCTATTCTGTATAAAATCGGCTGTACCAGATTGGGTGGGGTTAGTAAAAATGTTATAATTGGAGATGTCATCAAATTTGAACTCCATCAGATTGATGTTCTCGGTTACCGTAAAACTATTGAATTTGTTGGCATCATAAGTAAAGCCTATCGAGTTGAAGTTGCCATTAAAATGGCGGGGAACATGCTCGTAGGTATGGTAAGATTGAATATTACCCAAGGTAGCTTCCTTATCAAGTCTATCGGTAATTACATTATTAAAGGTATTGTTGAGCCTGAAACTGCTGTTCAAAAATACATTCCATTTGCCTTTATGAAAGTTCAATCCCAGGTTGCCGTTATATTTATCATTAGTACCGGCACCAAGGGTAATATTACCATTCATGCCTGC
This sequence comes from Chitinophagaceae bacterium, assembly GCA_947456055.1. Classification (GTDB taxonomy): domain Bacteria; phylum Bacteroidota; class Bacteroidia; order Chitinophagales; family Chitinophagaceae; genus Nemorincola. Next base: position 6,436 of record CANGSR010000184.1, on the reverse strand, counting down.
ACGGCCATCTTTTTTGGTAATGATATTGATAATACCACTGCTGCCTTGTGCATCGTATTTGGCAGAAGGATTGGTGATGACCTCCACGCTTTCAATACTGCCCGCAGGTAGGCTCGCAAGTGCCGATGTAACATCGCTGCCCAGCAGGGTAGAGGGTTTGCCATCAATAAGTATAGTTACATCACTCTTGCCTCTAAGGCTCACAGTACCACTTGCATCAACTGATACAGAGGGTACATTTTGTAAAACATCAGTGGCGCTACCACCTGCAGTGGTGGTGTTTTTTTCTACATTAAAAACCTTTTTGTCCACCTTCATTTGCATCATGGCCTTCTCACCTATTACGCTTACTTCACCCAGCTTATTATCCTGGGATGCTACTGATATTTTCCCTAAATTAACTTCCTGGTTGTCTGCTTTTACTTCTACAGGTATAATTTTGGTGGTAACACCTATTGATTCAATCTTTATTTTAAACCGCCCTATTCCTGTGCCGGCAATGCTGAAAGTGCCATCATCTTTGGTTAGGTCTCCATTTACAACTATTGTATCAGACCTCAGGAGGGTAACAGTAGCATAAGAAAGTGGGTTGTTCTTAGTGTCAGTCAGGATTCCGTATATCCTGCCAGGAGCACCTGGTTGGGCATAAGTAACGGATGCCAAAATCAGAAATATAAATATAGCAATTGTAGTATGTATGATGCGCATGAGAGGTATAAAAGACCACAAAAGTGGACGTTATTTAGGATAATATGGTTTTGTTATAAAATAAAATAATGTTAATTCTAATCAGCTCAAATTAAGAGCTGAAACTCAATTATAAACGTGGACTGAAATTGTGTGTTATTAATTTGACCGCTCTTAAAATTGATGGTTTAATGCCTATCTATGTGAAGAACTGTTAAAGATAGAATTGGAAATTAGCTATCCCAGCCAATCTTTTCTTCGGTTAAATAGACATTCCTGTCTCCGGCATTGCGTACTACCAGCTCTGCAATAAACCCTGTCAAAAAGAATAAAGTGCCAATAACCATTGCAGTCAAGGCAATATAGAAGGCAGGTTTATTGGTAAGACTCACCCTGTCGCCCAGCATCAGTTTGTCGATTACCAACCAGGATGTGAATCCAAAACCAGTAAGAAAAGTAAAAGAACCCCACATGCCAAACAGGTGCATGGGTTTCTTGCCAAAGCGACTCATAAACTGTATAGAGAGCAAATCGAGGAACCCATTAATAAAACGTTCCCACCCGAATTTCGAAACCCCATATTTACGTGCCCTATGCTGAACTACCTTTTCTCCTATCTTTTTATAGCCCGCCTGTTTTGCTAATACAGGGATAAAGCGGTGCATTTCGCCATATACCTCTATACTCTTTATGACCTTTCGCTTATAAGCTTTAAGGCCACAGTTCATATCATGTAGCTTGATGCCGGTAATCCACCTGTTTACACCATTGTATAATTTTGATGGAAGGTTTTTGGTTACTGCATTATCATACCTCACTTTTTTCCATCCACTCACCAAATCGTAGCCATCATTAATAATCATGCTGTACAATTCAGGTATTTCATCAGGGCTATCCTGCAGGTCGGCATCCATAGTAATTACCACCTTGCCGGCAGCAGCCTTAAATCCTGCGTATAGTGCAGGGCTTTTACCATAATTTCTCTGGAAACGGATGCCTTTTACTGAGCCGAATTGCTCTGACAACTTCACGGCTACTTCCCAACTATTGTCGGTACTTCCATCATCTATTAATATTATTTCTCTGGTGTATTTATGCTCCTCACATACCTTTTCTATCCAGGCTACCAGCTCAGGCAGTGATTCCTCTTCATTATATAGTGGTATTACTACCGAAAGGTCAGGTTGCATCGGGTGCTAAAATACACGTTTTTATTATTATTCATTAGCCACAGTTACTGTAAACAGGCTTTTGGGTTAATTGTTTGATTTATTTTAACAGGAATTAACCTCTTATCTCTTTTTGTGCCTGTTTATAAGACTGTTTATTTTTCAGTTTGATAAGGATACTATTTCTCTTATTCCAAAACTGGCCTGGATTTTCTTACTGCCAGGCATACCAACAAGCCAAATAAACTATCCATTATTATTATAGACAAGTATGATTTTATGTTGTTGAGCAAGTTGAATGTTTTTACCTCAGCCATGGCTTTATCCATGCTTTTATTGGCATCTTCCAGTTTATCATCAGGGATTTTGAAACTTTCCATAAAGGTATTATAGGCATATTTCATCTTTTCCATAAATTGGGGGTCAATATATTTATAGTAAATGAAGTTGTACACCATATATATGAACTCGGAGATAAGTATCATAATGAATATTGCCCCGAATATTTCCCTGAACTCGATATAGCCACCGTTTGCTTTTTTAATACGGGTAGCGAGAAAGCCCATAATAATGAAGAAGAGCACATAACCCACAAATTTCGCCACGTAAAACGCTAGGAATTTGCCTACAAATATGTTGCATGCAGTATATATTGCCAGGTATATCATACCCAGAATAAGACCATAAAGGGCGGCCATTTTATTTTTTTCGGCTGTAGTAATGTTTTCCATATGCTATTTGTTTATGTTTATTTGGCCATTATTGATTATTCCCACAACTCTGCCTGTCAGTACTTTACCTATAAAAGGATTATTCCTGCTCGCTGAAACGATTTTGGCTGAGGTAAGTGAGGTATTACCTTCGGTGGTAAATATAGTAAGATTTGCCCTATTGCCTTTCTTTATTTCGGCAGTTGGTAAACCAAAAATATCCCTTGGTATGGTAGACATCGCCTCTGAAAGGCGGTCGATACTAATTCTATCTTTCAGTGCATCCCATAATATACTAAAAACTAATTCCTGAATAGCCATTCCATCAGCGGCATATTCGAATTCTCTTGTTTTTGCATCCCAATCCTGCGGTTTGTGATGGCTGGCAATACAATCTATGGTACCATCGGCTAGCCCTTCAATTAGTGCCTGTCTGTCGGCCTCGGTGCGCAATGGAGGGGATACCTTATATATACTTTGATAATTGGTTAGGGCATCATCTGTTAGTACAAGGTGGTAAGGTGTTACCGAACAAGTAATGGTTAGTCCCTCAGCTTTGGCCCTTCTCACCATTTCCACCGATTCGGCTGTGGATATACCTGTAATATGCAACCTTGACCCTGAATACCTAACCAACTCTATATCCCGGTGCACCATAATAGTTTCAGCCAAAGCCGGAATACCTGCCATACCTAACCTGGTTGAATTTAGCCCCTCATTCATTAATCCACCAGATGCCAGGCTGGTATCTACAGGTATCTGTAGCATTATGCCATGGAAAGCCTTGATATACTCAAGTGCCTTGAGCATAAGGCCTGTATTTTGTATGGGTTTCCAACCATCGGTGAAAGCTATGGCCCCATAAGAGCGCATATCCATCATTTCGGCTAGTTCCTTGCCTTCTCCATTTTGTGTGGCTGTACCCAGTGGGTGGAGTGTAACTATATTCCCAATAGCTTTTTGCAGTGCATATTGAACTATTGACTTGGTGCTAACTACTGGTTGAGTATTGGGGCCAATGAAAACCTCGGTAAACCCACCGCTTGCAGCGCATGCCAGGCCTGTATTGATGGTTTCTTTATGCTCATAACCGGGTTCGCAATAATCAGCATAAACATCCACCCATCCCGGACTTATACACAAGCCTTTTTCCTTAATTTCTAAAGCACCTTCTACTTTTATTGATGAAGCAATTTTGGTAATCACCCCATTCTCAATAAGTACATCTGCTACCTTATTATGAAAATCCGATTGGGGATCTATCACTCTTGCTTTACGAATATGAACCAGCATTATGTATGTTTCAGGATGAAATAGCCTGACAAGGCATAAAATTACACAAACTTTCTAAAGGAACATTTTAAAGGCGCATTTTAAATTTTACGTCAAAAATAAAGTAGTTGCGTAGTTCAATAATGCCTATTTGGCCTATAGATTTCAATAGCACTTTGATGGGTCGCTAACTTATAGCATTATAGAAATTTAATCTGAGTATTTAATTGAAAAAGTATTGATTTATCCCTTATTTTGTGGTGTGAATTTTTGGTCTCAATGTGGTTTGGTCTTATTTTAAGTACAAAACTTGTTTATTGGGTTTACACCAGCTTGATTTTGATTCCTATTTCATTTAAATAATGGCAAATATTACCCCAATACTTGTAGCAATAGTTGACGACCACAGCATGGTAAGGAAGGGTATTGTGGAACTGATCAATCAGTTCGGCGGTATGGAGGTAGTAATTGAAGCCGAAAGCGGCCAACAGCTAATAGAGAAACTGGAAAAACAATCACCCAAGCCCGATGTTTGCCTCATGGATGTGTGCATGAAGGGGATGAACGGCTTTGATACCCTTATTGCAGTAAAGAAAAAATGGCCTGATATCAAGGTACTGGCGTTCTCGTATGCCGAGGAAGAGTTATATATACTTAAGATGATTAAAAATGGTGCTAAGGGGTATATTTCTAAATCTTGTAGTGCTGCCGACCTTAGAGAAGCCCTCCAAATAGTAAATGATGATGGGGTTTATTTTTCAGAAGGTATTAAGGGGAAATATAAAACGGCAGTTAATACATATACCACTGCTAATTCACAACTTACCCCTGCCGAAATACTGATTCTTGAGAATTGTTGCAATGACCTTACCTACGAAGAAATAGGAAAAAAACTTGGCCTTACTACACGTAGTGTGGAAGGGCATAGGGACAGTATTTTCAGAAAGTTGAAAATTAACAGCAGGCAAAGCCTTGCACTTTTCGCAGTGAAATTGGGTATTGTGCCTATTGAAACTGCTACTTCAGATAACCGGAATTTCATCGAAAAAAATAAAAAGGCCTAAATTCAAGTCATTTCCCTTCTTCATATTACGATAAATAATTACAGTTTTTCACCTGTAGTTTACTCGCTTACTTGTATCTACTTTTATCCTACCACTTCAGCTTACAGTATTTGTCTGATCACTAAGACGATTATAATCCCGAATATTTTTGGGTTATAGCTTAAATCTTCTCATAAGTAGCTGGTGGTTTTTAGTTCTATCTGGAATATTGTTATTTATTTGTTGGTTATCAGGAAGCTGATGCTAATTGAGGACACCGGAAAAACTCGAACATCCGTGAAAAAAGTAGAGGTCTTATTATTGAATTTGTAAAAATCATCATTATGGGTAAGTATCTGCCTAAGGGAAATTATCTCTCTACATCAAAAGAAGTAAATATTAATTTGTTTTGTGAGGCAAAACAAAGAAATAAAGCCTGGGTGCCAGCTTCACTTAATATTACTGAGTTAAATAAGGCCAATATAGCTAATATGGATGGCTATCTGATTAATGATGCAGGTAGTGCACCTACCCATGACTTCATACCGGGTGGCAGTTATGAAATAACAGCAAGGAACATGACTGTGATTCTATCGGCCTGTTGCCAAAAAAACGACTTAACCTGGAATTGGTCTACATTAAATATTACCTATCTGGATAGGAATAAGACTGTTTCAAATAAGGATGGTAATCTTATTATCGATTAGTTTCAAAGCAATTAGAAGATTTCATTCTTTTTTGAACCAAACAACACATTTTCAAAAACATTTGACATTAATCAAATGTTTTTGAAAATTATATCACTACTTTCGTATCATATTCATGGATAGATTCATCAGCTATCCTGTAATATGATGCACTATGGAATCATTCAATATCCATTTTTGGACCTTTGTTTTGCCGCTATTTGCGGCAAATGTCCTTCATATGGTCATTGTGAAGTTCAATTTCATGGGCGAATTAGCCATTCCTCTATCAACCCGGTTGTTTGGTAGTGGCAAAACATGGCGTGGATTTATCCTGTTACCCCTATTATGTGCCATGTTTACATTTGCACTAAGGTCGGGGGTGATGGGTATAGAAAATTATACATGGTCGTTTTTTATAGGGTTTATCCTTGGTTTCGCCTATTTGTTGGGAGAATTTCCTAATTCCTATTTTAAACGCAGACTAGGCATCCAATCGGGCCAAACGCATCCCAGGCATAAAGTTTTGCAGTTTTTTATAGATAAGATTGACTCATTAGTAGTGCTATGCCTTGTGTATTATTTCATTACAGATATTTCATTTGGAATGATAGTAGCCTTATTTTGTTTTTCCTTTCTGGTTCATATTTCATTTTCATGGTTGCTTTTCAGGCTTAGGATTAAGAAGAGTATTTGATTTTCTATGAATTTTACATGTAGAATATAAATTACAGGTTTTCACCTGTAGTTTTAAATATCCCTAACTTTTACTTTTGTATCAAAATCAAGATGGAGGTTTTACCTGTTACGATTTAAAGTTTGGGTATGGGTTCCAACTGTTGAAAATATTTTAAAATGCTAAGAAATAT
>CANGSR010000183.1 GCA_947456055.1 Chitinophagaceae bacterium | reverse complement strand
GTCCAATTTGTACTGGCGAGGTTAGCCACACGCACCAAAAATCCTCGTTGTTCCGTGATGTTCCGCCAGGCACATCCGGAACCCGAAATAAAACTCCTTCCAAGAAGGCATTCATCATGCCCCATTTATACTGGCGCGAGTGTTCCGATAGGATCACTCGTGTCTGCACAAATAAGCCGGTCTGCGACCGGAATTCAATGCACCAAAGCTGAAATATTACCAAAGCCCAATAGCTAAGCAAAAAGTTAAATTGAATTCAAATTGGTCAGCAACCCTTTCCGCAGTCAGACCAATGTGTACTGACAAGGTTAGCCACACGCACCAAAAATCCTCGTTGTTCCGTGATGTTCCGCCAGGCACATCCGGAACCCGAAATAAAACTCATTCCAAGAAGGCATTCATCATGCCCCAGCCCAATGACCTTTCAAAAACTAAACTGTAAAATGTATTGCGCCTGATTGCGCCACCATTGCGCCAAAAGTATCTAGACTGTAGCTATAATAAATTGATTATCAATTTATTATAAGGTATCGCCAGAATAATTGAATCGCGCCGAATCGCGCCACCGGCACTAATTCTAGCCAACCATCCAACACAAGTCTAGAAAATTTCGGAATGGACAACCCATAAATTAATTTTACCCTAGCTATTTTCGGTATATTTTTTAACTTGCATTATGCCTGAAAATCAAAATATAGAATACAAGGAATCGTGGCGCGATGAATTCTTAAAAACAATTTGTGGCTTTGCTAATTCACAAGGTGGTAAACTATATATTGGCATTAACGACAATGGGGTTGTTACAGGCATTAAGGAAACTAAAAAATTACTGGAAGATATACCCAATAAGATACGCAGCTTTATGGGTATTCTTATTGATGCTAACCTGCTTATAGCCAATGGGCTTGAGTATATCGAAATTATAGTGCGTGTTTCAGAAGTAGCTATTTCCTACAAGGGGGTGTATTATTACCGCACCGGCAGCACTACCCAGGAACTGGCAGGTGCCCACCTGGCAGATTTCATACAGAAAAAATCGGGCAAAACATGGGATGATATTATAGAACTACGTGCCACAATAGACGATATTGATGAGCTAACAGTTAAAAAATTCATCAATGAGGCCAAAACAAATTCCCGTCTGCCCGAAGACGGCAGCAGCACACTGCCCCAATTCCTCGAAAAACTGCGCCTTACCGACAATGGGCATATTAAGCGGGCAGCTATACTGCTTTTTGGTAAAGATGTAAGGAAGTTTTTCCCTAGTGCCTACCTTAAAATCGGTCGTATTGGTGCGTCCGAATCAGACCTCCTGTACCAGGAAATCATTGAGAAAAACATTATTGAGACTATTGATGAAACAATAAACGTGCTACGCAGCAAGTTTTTGGTGAGTCCAATAAAGATAGAAAACATAAGGCGGGTGGAGATGGGCGAATACCCGCTAGTAGCCATACGCGAAATGGTTATGAATGCCCTGGTGCATCAAAAATATACCAGTGCCCCCATACAAATAAGGGTATATGATGATAGAATCTCCATATGGAATGATGGCACTTTGCCCGAAGGTATCACCCCCCACGACCTTGAAAACCCACACTCATCCAGACCACGCAATCCCATTATAGCAGATGCCTGTTTCAAAGGGGGATATATAGAGTTGTGGGGTAGTGGCACCCTAAGGATTATTGACACATGTAAGACCTATAACCTGCCCAAACCCCAAATGAAAGAGTATTCAGGAGGGTTTTCCATCACCATCAATAAGTTCTTCCATGATGAAAAACAGCTAAGGGAAATGGGGCTGAAAGACAGGCAAATTACAGCAATGCTGTATTTGGAAAAGCACCCTGCCATTACCAACAGCATTTACCAGGACCTATGCAAAGTAACCAGGAGTGTTGCCACAAAAGACCTTAGTAACCTGGTGCAGCGGGGGCTTATACTCCCCTCCGGCGGAAAAGGAACAAGCTCGGCATATCTCTTAAATAAAGAATAGCGCTCTTTTTGATTGCACCTGCATTGCACTTTTGATAGGCGCAATTGCGCCGTATTGCGCAACCATTGCGCCAAAAGAGCCTGGCGATACCTCATAATAAATTGATAATCAATTTATTACGAGGTATCGCCATAATAATTGAATTGCGCCGGATCGCGCCACCGGCGTGTTGTTCTGTGTTTTTCACTGGCGCAAGTGTTCCGATAGGATCACTCGTGTCTACACAAATCAGTCGGTCTGCGACCGGAATTCAACGCACCAAAGCTGAAATATTACAAAAGCCCAATAGCTAAGCAAAAAGTAAAATTCCGCCGTTGTTGGTGTTTTCACCATCAACCATTCCGTATAGCAAATTCGCTTAACACGCAACAGCTTGTTTCCGGATAACCTCGATGGTTGTTGGTGAAAACACCAACAACGGCGCAATGACTTGATTGCGCCGGATTACGCCGAAATTACATTCCTTCCCATTTTCCACCCCAATACCCCATTTTTACCAATAATTTATTTTAACACACGCCTTATTGCATTAATTTTGATTTTTTGAGCCCCTGCCCGCAGGGATTAAATTGTTTTTATGCCAAAACTGTTTTTATACAATTCCTACACCCGCCAAAAGGAAGAATTTATACCCATCACCCCCGGTTATGCCGGCCTCTATGTGTGCGGCCCTACAGTATCGGGCGAGAGCCACCTGGGTCATGCAAGGCCTTATATCACCTTCGATGTAGTGAAACGCTACCTGCGCCACCTGGGCTATAAGGTGCGCTATGTAAGAAATATTACCGATGCAGGCCATTTTGAAGAGGAGGGCCGAGAAGCAATTGATAAGGTGAACGAAAAAGCAAAACTGGAAAAACTGGAGCCTATGGAAATGGTGCAGAAGTATACCAACCTGTTTCACCATGGCATGAAGCTGTTTAATTGCGAAGACCCATCAATAGAGCCTACTGCCACAGGCCATATCATAGAGCAGATCAACATGATTGAAACCATCATAGCAAAAGGCTATGCCTACGAGGTGAATGGTTCGGTTTACTTTGATATAACCCGTTATGCCGAGTTATACCCCTATGGCAAACTATCGGGCAGGGTGCTGGAAGACCAGCTGGAAACTACCCGTGAGCTTGACGGACAAGAAGAAAAACGCAACAAAGCCGATTTTGCACTGTGGAAGAGTGCCCCACCTGAGCATATTATGCGCTGGAAAAGCCCATGGGGCGAGGGTTTCCCCGGTTGGCACATCGAGTGCTCGGCCATGAGCAGTAAGTACCTTGGCGATGTGTTTGATATACATGGCGGCGGTATGGACCTTCAGTTTCCCCACCACGAGAGCGAGATAGCACAAAGCACTATAGCCCATGGCCATGCCCCGGTAAACTACTGGATGCATAACAACATGATTACCATCAACGGTAAGAAGATGGGCAAAAGCTATAACAACGTTATTAAACTATCGGAATTATTCAGCGGCAACCACCCTATACTGGAACAGGCTTACCACCCTATGGTGGTACGTTTCTATATACTCACTACCCATTACCGCTCTACCCTCGACTTTAGCAACGAGGCCCTGCAAGCTGCCGAGCGTGCTGCAAGGCGCCTATGGGAGGCCTATGAGTTGGTAAAGAAATTGAGCCATCCCGGCAATGAAACACCCGCAGATGCCAATCTTGATGCCCAGGTAAATACATGGTGCAGGGAGTGTGAAGATTTTATGAGCGATGATTTTAATACTGCCAAGGTAATCGCCAACCTGTTCTTCCTTGCCCCGGTTATTAATGGCATAAAAGGAGGTCAGGTAGCACCCGGAGCCTTATCGGCAGCAACACTTGAACTGGTAAAAGATACTTTCAAAACATATCTTGAAGATATAATGGGTATGCAGCCAATGCAAGCCAGCCAGAATAACAAACTGGACAGTGTGCTATCGGTATTAATAGACATTCGCAAAGACGCCAAAAAACGTAAAGACTTTGCTACCAGCGACCAGATAAGAAATAAACTAGCCGAAGCAGGGGTATTATTGAAAGATGAAAAGGATGGAAGTGTGAGTTATACGGTGGAATAATATGGCTTTAGATATTTATAGATTCAATCCCGGAATTTTACGAAATTCCGGGATTGATTTTTTAAGGAACACCCTCCAAACAAACATTATTATTGTGAATTTGTAGATCATTAATCATGTTGTTGAATATAATAATCATATACATGCGCAATTTCTACTTATAAGCATCTCTCCTGTTAAGAACATCAAAAACAAATACAGTCAAAATATTATCTTCTATAGTATATAGTATTCTGAAATCACCCACTCGCATCCTGTATTCGTTATCACTATCTGTAAGTTTGATTGAATAATGCCCACGAGGGTTTTCAGCTAATTTTTCAATTGCACTTCTAATTTTAGCATAGTCAGTTTTGCCAAGTGCTTTTAGTTGCTTCTCAGCTTTTCGAGTTAACCTGACAATATATTTCTTAGGAATTGAGTCCATGTAAAGCGTCGAGTTCCGTCTTTATTTCTTCCCAATCCTTAAATGTGGCGTCTTTTTTGGCTTCATCAATTTTCAGCCTGTCAATATAATCCTCCAGAAAACGGGAATGGTATTTCATATCAAGCGTTACACTTTTTACCCTACCCCTGCTATCTTTTTCGTATTTTACACCTGCCAACTTTCCCATAGATACCTGTTGATGGAATGAAAACCTTATTTTTCAATATATCAAAGTTAAAAGGATAAGGTGAAAGTTCAAAAAATAAATTACCTGGTTTAGATTAGAAAGTATTTTGTTAACATTCCCCACCCCCACTGTCCTACTCTTATTTGAATTGCGTAATTTTGAATATTGAATATTTTATTGGCTCAGTGTGAAGTATAAGTGTTCAACTAAAAATTCAAAAATACATTTGACAATATTCGCCATTCAAACTCTATATGGGGTATAAAATGGTAAAAACCATTCGATGAAAAAAATATCGCGCCTGCTAAAATACCTGGCTGAGTATAAGGGCAAGATTGCCCTTTATTTTACGGCCAATCTTTTAAGTATCTTATTTGGCTTGTTGTCTATTACTATGCTTACCCAGGTATTGCAGATTTTATTTCTTACCGGTGATAAAAAATCAGGAAACCCGGTACGCTCTGGTTTTCACTTGGATATAATAGATAAAATCACAGCTTGGGCTAATAACCTCATTCACCATGCTGATAAGCTTACCGCCCTGGCTTATGTATGTGTAGCCATAAGCCTGTTTACCATCCTCAAAAACATTTTCCTATACATAGCCCTCTATATCCTTAATCCCTTGCGCAATGCAGTCCTCCGCCGCCTGCGTGATGACCTCTTTACCAAAACCCTTTCCCTGCCAATAGGCTTTTTTACCGAGGAGCGCAAAGGTGACCTCATCTCCCGCATGACCAATGATATCAATGAGGTGGAATTGTCTATCATGAGTGTACTGGAGGTCTTTATCCGTGAGCCACTCACTATAATGTTTTACCTGGGGTATATGATTTATACCAACTACCAGCTCACCCTGTTTCTGTTTTTATTCTTGCCGGTAGCGGGTTTAATCATAGGCCGCATAAGTAAATCGCTGCGCAAATCATCTAATTTGGCACAGGAACAACTAGGCTCTATGCTAGGCGTTATAGACGAAACCCTGGTAGGCATGAGGGTGGTAAAGGCTTTTAATGCCGAAAGCCACCAGCACCTCAGGTTCATGAAGCTGAACAATACCCTGTTCCGTACCCGTAATATGATAGCTGCCCGCCGAGAAATGGCATCGCCCTTATCAGAGACTATGGGTATAATAGTGGTCAGTATCATTTTATGGTTTGGTGGTAAGATAGTATTTGCAGGTACAGGATTCGACGGTGCATCCTTTGTTACCTATATAGGGGTGTTTGCCATGATTATCAACCCATTCAAAAACCTTTCATCGGCATTCTACAATGTGCAAAAAGGCACTGCCGCCCTCGATCGTATTGAGGGCCTGCTGGGTACCGAAAATACGATTGTAGAAAAACCCAATGCCACACCTATCCAATCATTTGAACATTCAGTAGAGTTCTGCAACGTAAGCTTTGCCTATGGCGACAAAAAAATACTGGATGGCATCAACCTGAAAATAGAAAAAGGCAAAATGATAGCCTTGGTGGGCGCCTCAGGTGCAGGAAAGTCTACTCTGGTTGACCTGATACCCCGTTTTCATGACGTAAGTGGCGGGGAGATACTCATAGATGGTGTCAACCTGAAAGATTGCCGCCTGGACGATTTGCGTCGCCAAATGGGTGTTGTAGGTCAGGACCCGATACTGTTTAACGATAGCATTTATAACAATATTACCATGGGCACCGGTGGTGCTACCCAGGAACGGGTGGAAGAAGCTGCACGTATAGCCTATGCCGAAAATTTCATCAAGCAAAAACCAGAAGGCTACCAAACCGTAGCGGGCGACAGGGGTGCAAGGCTGAGTGGTGGTGAACGCCAAAGGGTAACCATAGCAAGGGCTGTACTTAAAAACCCTCCAATCCTCATATTAGACGAAGCCACATCGGCCCTCGATACCGAAAGTGAGCGCATAGTGCAACAGGCCATCAACAAGCTGATGGAAAACCGAACCTGTATAGTTATTGCCCATAGGCTCAGTACAGTGCAACATGCCGATGAAATTATCGTTATGGAAAAAGGCAAAATAGTGGAGCGTGGCACCCATATTGGGCTATTAAGTAAAGATGGTATCTATAAGCGGCTGGTGGAAATGCAGCAGGTGAAGTAAGGAGTTTGCCTAACAAACTGATTTAACCCATTATCCAATATAATGAAATGGAAAAAACGCCTATTATGGTCTGCAGTTCTTATTCTTGTAATGATGAATATTGTAGCTGCTTTTCATGGCTATAAATTTACCCATTTTGCGGATAGCAGCGTTTCTAAAACCCCTAAACCAGTAAAGTTGACCACCCCCCAATTATTGGGTGCCCTTTTATTTGGGGTCAGCAATCCCAGGCCGGTAAATACTAAAGTTCCATCATTGCCTTATGAGACCATCACCATTCCAAGTAATGTAAAACTGGAGTGCTGGATGATAAAAGCCGATTCAGCCAAGGGGACTGTATTGATGTTTCATGGGTTTTCCTCCTGCAAGGCATCTATGATAACAAAGTCAGAAGAACTGGTGATATTCCCCCGTGCCGGCCATGATGATTATTTACTGAATAACAAAAATGAATGGGTAAGTGAGGTGGATAGTTTTTTGAAGGGGAAATAAGGGGGGTGAAAGGTTTGAAAAACTGCATAATACAGTACTCCTGTCTTCAACCACCAATAGCGGATATGTTTATCTTTTATACTTTTCAGTTAAAATTTATACCACTTTAACCCGAAATAAAAAAATTTATCTGAATACCACATTCACATATATTTGCAATACAAAACAATACAAATGAACAAGATACTTGTTACTGGTGGTTGCGGATATATTGGCGGCCACACTATTGTAGATCTCATTCAGAATGGCTTTGATGTTATATCTATTGATGACCTTTCAAGGGGCTCACTGAAAATGCTGGCAGGGATAGAAAAAATTGTTGGCAGGCCAATCAAAAATTACAAGGTTGACCTTTGTAACCTGGATGATACCGAAGCTGTATTTTCTGAAAACCCCGACCTTGTGGGCGTTATCCATTTCGCAGCCTTCAAGTCGGTACCAGAATCTGTTGGTAATCCATTATTGTATTTCAAAAACAATCTGAACTCGCTTATCAATATCCTGCAGTGTGCCGAAGATTTTGATGTAGATAATTTTGTATTCTCCTCATCGTGCTCGGTTTATGGTAATACCACCGACCTACCTGTATCTGAAGAAGCATTATTGGCTGAACCTGAATCACCTTATGCACGTACCAAACAAATGGGTGAGGCTATGTGTCGTGACTTTACCAACTTGCACAAAGATTTCAATACCATACTACTCCGTTATTTTAATCCGGTAGGTGCGCACCAATCGGCACAAATAGGCGAATTTGCCGACCTGTCTGAAAGCGTGGTACCAGTAATTACAGGTACAGCTATTGGCAAGCGCCCGGTAATGAGTGTATTTGGTAATGATTATGATACCCGTGATGGTTCATGTGTGCGTGATTATATACATGTAAGTGATATTGCCAATGCACATACCAAAGCCCTGCAATACATCATTGAAGACCGCAACAAATCAAACTGCGAAATCTTTAACCTGGGTACAGGTAATGGTGTTACCGTATTAGAGCTAATTGATGCGTTTGAAAAAGTAAGTGGCCAAAAGCTGAACTATAAAATAGCCCCACGTCGCCCCGGTGACGTGATAAGCGTATATGCCAACAATAATAAAGCCAAAAAGCTCCTCGGCTGGGAAACCAAATTCAGCCTTGAAGACATGATGGATACTGCATGGCGCTGGGAAAATGTACTTGCCGAGAGCAAGAAAAAAGTAGTACCTGCTGTATAAGCTTTGATAATATACCGCTTCAATAAACTAAATAAATGCCCAATTGCCCAATCAAATGAAGCGGCAATTCCCCCTTGGGGCGTTGGCTATGTGCGGAAGCGAAGAGGGTGAGGGGGATGTTATTATTGAATAGAATAACTTCTTATTATAAGATATAACAGTAATGGAGCACCAATGTTTTGTATAACATTGATGCTCCTTTTTTAATGCCCAAAACCCTCCCTCCCAAAATACTCACACTATTTTTATACCCCAAAACCCTTTACCAGCATACATTCCAGCCAATTACCGATAGTAATTTTGTGGAAATCAAGCCGATTTTCACTATTCAAATGCCCCTATTTTTGGTAAAAAAATCACCATGCGGGGACAAAAATTATTCAACGAATTAGTAAAAGGTAATGGCATTGAACACTCAGGTCGCAAAGGCCGTAATAACTCACTCATCAAGAAGAGGAACGATTGCCTCATAGCCCGATATTTCTACTACTGCTATTTCAAAAACAAGTGCTACGAAGAAGTAATCAGGCTGCTTATATCCGAATTTTTCCTGTCAGCCCCCACCATCCTCAACATCATCCAGGAAAACACCGACCAGGTTATATTCCTCAAACAAAAATCACCCACCCTATACTATTTCACACATAGGTGGGAGCATATGAAGTGGTGACCTTTTATAGTAGAACGTAGAGAGTATAAAGTAGAAAGATGTTTCTTGTAGAGTACATAGTATTTAGTAAATAGTCGTCTTGTAGTAAAATTTTGTTGCACATAATTTCTTTGAAAATGACGTGTGCAACCACGCTGGCATCCGAAAAATTACTATCAGAAACGTTAGGATATGGCACCCTCTCCTTCGGAGAGGGCCGGGGTGATGCCTACGATTGGGAATCTAAATTCGCTTAAAAATTATACTTGTCCATGGCAGATATTATTATCGATTCAAAGCGGCGAACCTAATCATTATACCACCACGTTATATCAGCTCGCTTTAAAGTAGCCCCGGCCTTCAGTGGCTGTTGCACAACTAGCTTAAGTAGCAAAAATAGGCTTTAAAGTGTCAAGTTTTTTGCTTATATTTGGTTATGCAAGGCAAAAAGACATATCAGGAGAAGTTATTTATGAGCTTCCGCCTAAGTG
>CANGSR010000182.1 GCA_947456055.1 Chitinophagaceae bacterium | reverse complement strand
GGACCAGGAACGGCTACATGAAATTTTAAGTACAGATTACCCCATATTATCAAAAGCACTTGATGCGAATACAAAAAAATGGGTAATCAAATCAGAGCGTGAACTATACCAAAAACTAGCTATCAATAACCAGTCAATCATTGATACTGTAACTAAAATCACCACCCTATTGAGCAGTAATGAAAGTTATACCAATGACCAGTTGGTAGATATTGCCGCAGAATTGTATACCAAAAACATAAAAATCATTGCCGCAAACAATAAGCTCTACGAACAACTTATTGAAACAATAGAAAAAAATCTGGAAAAACAACAGAATGATATGGGGTCTATGCTCAGCGCCCTATATATTACTTTACTATGCACTATTATTATTGTTATAGGAGTGAGCCTTGGGTCTATGAGTTTTGCAAAACGAAGAATTACCAGCCCGATATTGAAATTAAAAAAGATAATTCTTGATATTGCGGTGGGGGAGGTAGTAGAAGTGAAGACTACCGACCTTGAGGATGAAATAGGGCAGATGCATAATGCCATAAGTAAAATGATTAACGGCATCATGCAAAAAATACACTTTTCAGAACAAATAGGTAAAGGAGATTACAACACTGATTTTACGCTACAGTCTAATCATGATAAACTAGGTATTGCATTACTTACTATGCGCAATGACTTAAAGAAATCGAATGAAATACTTGTAGAGCAGGATAAGAGGCTGGTTGATGCGCAAAAATTGGCCAAAGTGGGCAATTATTTATTGGATACAAAAACCTGGATTTTCCAAAGCTCGGCAACTTTTGATGAAATAATGGGAATTGATGAGACTTTTGAAAAAACAATCCACAACTGGGTTGCACTCATTTCGCCAGATGTAAGAGAGTTCATGTTGGCCAAGGGAATAGAATCACAAAAAGAAAGGACAAAATTTTCTGAAACATATTTAATCAATAAATACAACACCGGGCAGGAAGTATGGGTAAGCGTAATTGGCGAAAATAATTATGACGAGCATGGAAATACGGTTTCGATGTTTGGTACTATGCAGGATATAACTGAAAGTAAAACACTGGAACTTGAACTGAATAACTCATATAAGATTGCTACAGAACAAAATAGGAGGTTGCTTAATTTCTCCTATATAGTATCGCACAACCTAAGGATGCATGCCGTGAATATTAATGGCTTGATTAAATGGTATCAGGAGTGTGAAACTGATGGCGAAAGAAAGGAAACTATTACTATGATGGAAAAAGCATCCAACCTCCTTGATGAGACGCTACATCATTTAACCGATGTGGTGGCCATGCAAAATGCATTGAGTGTAGATGTGAGTCCCCTGGTATTGAACAAGTATATAAATCATGCAATTGAATTATTACAAACCCAAATCAGCGCTAAAAATGCTATAGTAACCAATAATGTAAGTGATGATGTGGTTGTAAACTACAATGCTGCCTACCTGGATAGTATAGTACTCAACTTTATTTCAAATGCATTGAAGTATAGCCACCCACAAAGGCCACCAATTGTAAATATTGATCTTTACCCCGAATTCCCCGACAAGCCAAATAGCAGATTGATACTGAGGATTGCTGACAATGGTATAGGCATAGACCTAAAAAAGCATGGTCATAAATTATTTGGTATGTACAAAACATTTCATGGAAACAAAGATGCCAAAGGCTTAGGTTTGTTTATGACAAAGTACCAGGTGGAAGCTATGGGTGGGCAAATAGAGGTGGAAAGTGAATTGAATAAGGGAACTACATTTAAAATTTATATAAAATAGAGTGCATGAAAACAATTTTCATAATAGATGATGATAATATGTATCAGATGCTATTAAGCCGAACCATCAGGAAGATTAATGATCAATTGATTATTGTTTCGTTTACAAATGGAGAAGAGGCATTGGAGCATTTTGGTGAACTATTTGAACAAAATAGTTCTTTACCAGATTTGGTTTTGGTAGACATTAATATGCCTGTACTTGATGGATGGCAGTTTTTGGAAGATTTGGAAATAGTACGGCCGGGTTATAAAAATGAAATACCTGTATATCTCATAAGTACATCACTTGACGAAAACGACAAAAATAAGGCAATGGAAAATAAGCACATCAGAGATTTTATTATAAAACCACTGCCGACCGATTGGCTGGAAGAAGTTCTAAAGTCTTTATAATTCATTAGGAATAAACCACTAAAGTCAAAATTATAGGAATATATCAGGCACTTGCTGGTGTTAGGATATCGTTTCTAAATGAAAAAAAGAATGTAGTACCACTCCCTTCCATACTTTCAACCCATATCTCCCCACCATTTTTGGTGACGAACTCTTTACATAGCATTAAGCCTATACCTGTACCTTTTTCATCGGCAGTACCTGGTGTGCTCACCAGTGGATTAAAGATATTGGCAATGGCTGTACTTTTAATACCTACACCATTATCCTTCACTGAAAAAACAACGAATCCTGGTCTTAATGCATTATCGACATCAATAATAATACTTCCTTTTGGGTAGGTATATTTTAATGCATTTGCCAGCAGATTACGTACTATGAAATCGAAATGGGCGTTATCGGCAAAAATAGATAGATTATCAGGAGTTTTATCTACAATAGCAATCTCCTTTTCAGCAGCCTTTATCTTTATTAATTCTATATTCTCATTAATAAATGGTTTGGTTTTCATTTTTACCTGATTCAGCCTAATACCTTTCATTAATGAATGACCCCAATAAAGCAGTTTATCCAGTGTTTCAAGAGATGCTTTAGTATGCTCCTTGAGGTGTTCGAACATAAAAGTCTTTTCCTCATCAGTGGTTTCAGGGTCATCGTAGATATCTAATATTGCCGGAATTCTTGCCAGAGGTGCTCTAAGGTCGTGCCCAATGATAGAGAACAGCTTATCCTTCATCCCATTGGTTTCTTCCAATTCCTTTTCACGGGTCTTGAGTCTCCTGTTTAAGTTAATTGTTTTACGGTAGTAAAAGAATAACACCAATAGGATAGATAATATGATTAAACCCACTACAATTGTAGCATTACGTTCAGTAGCATTTTTTTTATTTATTACCTCAAGCTGAGTTATTCTTTGTTTCGATTTCTCGATTTCATAACCTGATGCTATACTGGTTATTTCCTTTACCTTATTGATATTAAAAATACTATCAGCTAGTTTTTGTCTTATATCAGTCAGGTGCAGAGCCTCTTTATAATCGTTCTGACGCTTAAATATCTCAATTTTAGTTTTATAAACATTCAGCAAAAAGTAATTATTGTGGGTGTTTTCTGCTATTATTCTTGCTGAGTCTACATAAGCCATAGCCTTAACAGGGTCCTTGTCCATGGTCACCTGGGCTATTTCCATGAGTATATTTGACTCCATTTCAGGCATATGGTTATCCTGAACAATTTTCAATCCTTGCTCCAGATATTCGAGTGCCTTATCAATAGATCCACTATTCAAATAAAACTCACCCAGATAAATGATACTTTCTACGTGAGAATTATTAAAACCAGGCTTATTACTTAGGCTTAGGTTATTTAGAAAATATTGATGTGCCTTTTGTGTATCACCTTTGCTGGCATACATTACACCTATAGCATTATACAATGAGATGGTAGCATCTTCTACTGGCAATTTCTTACTAATATTTTCGGCTAACAACAGATATTTTGCTGCGTTTATGGTATCATCATGTTCTACATACAAATTACCCAGATTCATGTAGACAAGCATCAATCCATGATTATCTATAATAGTATCATACAGTTTTAATGCAGAAACAAAATACTTAATGGCCACATCAAAATTTCCCTTTCTTCCTTCCACTACACCAAGGTTATGGTTCATTTCGGCGATGCCCTTAAGGTAATTTTGCTCCCGGTAAATACCCAAGGCATAATTAATACGCTGCTTTGCCAAATCAACCCTACCCTGATTTTCATCAATTAAGCCAAGCTGGGCGAAAATTATTCCTTCACCCAGGGGATAGTTGCTTTTTTTGGCGAAATCTATTGCCCGGTCGGTGAAATAAGAAAACGAATCAACGTTTCTACTGCTATAGTAACTTAAAATGCTTTTATAGGATTCAATTTTTTGAGAATCAGTTTTCGACTTACTTAAATCACTAAGTAATTGACTAATCCTCGACTGGCCTGAAGACGAGATATTCATCAACAGGCAGATAAGGAGCACTAACTTATGTTTCCAGAATGGATTACAGCTTGTTAACATAATTGTGTGCAAGATAATGATAACAATTAACAAATTACACAAAGTAATTTATATGTAATATCTAATTCTTATCCCTTATTTGCAACTATTAGTTAGTTTATGGACGAGAAATAGGGTGATTTTCGTCAAAATGAGTTAAAAAAATCACATTAAAGAACTAATTATATAATCAACTACAATTTTCCATTAACAAATCAGATTTCAAAGCATGAATTCACCCACATATTTATCAACCCAATACTTAGGCTTTTGGATGCAAATGGATTACGGTTCGCAAAAGCATTATTTTATTTTATGACTAAAAAAGGGATAGTTTCACTCCCAAAATCCACTTTTTAGATGAGCGATATCCGACATAATTGGACAGTTGAGGAAATTAGTGCCATTTATTCCAAGCCACTTTTACCATTGGTTTTAGAGGCGGCCAATGTGCATAGCAAAAACCATGTATTTGGTGAGGTGCAGGTTAGTAGTCTATTATCTATTAAAACAGGTGGCTGTTCAGAAGATTGCAGCTATTGCCCCCAGGCGGCAAGGTACAATACCGGAGTAAAAGTACAGGCACTTATGAAATTGACTGATGTACTAAAAGCAGCCGAACAGGCTAAGGCTGGCGGTGCATCCCGCTTTTGCATGGGAGCCGCATGGCGGGAAGTTAGAGATAATAGTGACTTCGACAGGGTGCTGGAAATGGTGAAAGGAGTAAATGCCTTGGATATGGAGGTATGCTGCACGCTAGGAATGATTACCCCTTACCAGGCTGAAAGATTGGCGGATGCCGGACTATATGCTTATAACCACAATATTGATACATCTGAGGACCACTATCACGAAATAATAACTACCCGCAAATATGAAGACCGTCTCAATACCCTCTCTGCTGTAAGGGATGCGGGTATTACGGTTTGCAGTGGTGGTATAATAGGCCTGGGAGAAACTCAGGAGGATAGAATAGGTATGCTTTATACATTGGTAAACCTGCCCCAACACCCGGAGTCGGTACCTATAAATGCCTTGGTACCTGTAGCAGGGACTCCACTAGCCGAAAATGGTCGTGTTCCATTTGATGACCTGGTGAGGATGATTGCCACTGCCCGTATTATTATGCCTAAATCGGCAGTAAGACTTTCGGCAGGCAGGCTTGAATTATCTATTGCTGAACAAGGGCTTTGTTTTATGGCAGGAGCCAACTCAATCTTTGCAGGTGACAAGCTACTGACTACCCCGAATCCTGAATATAATGCCGATATGGAGATGTTCAAGACCCTTGGCTTGACCACAAAAGCCGCTTTTGCCGATGGTCACCCCAAAAAGAAGCAACCCATTTTACAAAATGCATAGTATAGACCTATACCTTGCTGACAAGCTGAAAACAAGAGAAAATGCCGGCAATCTGCGTATGTTAAGTACCGGCAGGGCAGGTGTAGACTTTTTTTCAAATGATTATCTGGGCTTGGTTACTAATGGTGTTTTGGCAGAGTTAGTAACCAAAGAGTTTGGCAATAAATTATCAACAGGTTCTACAGGTTCTCGCTTACTATCGGGTAATAATATCGAAATTGAGGAACTTGAAAAACAAATTGCCCACTTTCATAGGGCTGAGGCTGCATTGGTTTTTAATTCTGGTTATGATGCAAATTTGGGACTAATATCATGTATAAGTGATAGGCATACAACTATCCTATATGATGAACTTTGCCATGCAAGTATACATGATGGAATAAGGCTGGGTATCTGCAATAATAAATTCCATTTCATGCATAATAACCTTGCAGACCTGGAAGCTAAACTTGCCAAACATAGTGGCAACCAGAAGATAATAGTGGCTATAGAGTCGGTATATAGTATGGATGGCGATTTTGCACTTTTGGTTGAAATAGTAGGTTTATGTGAAAAATATGGAGCCAACCTGATAGTAGATGAGGCTCATGCAACTGGTGTAATAGGACAAAAGGGTGAAGGCTTGGTGAATAAATTAGGTCTTGAAAAAAGGGTCTTTGCAAGAGTACATACTTTTGGAAAAGCCCTTGGGAGCCATGGCGCAGCAGTACTTGGGTCTGAAGTATTAAAGCAGTACCTAATCAACTTCGCTCGTCCATTTATTTATAGTACTGCCCTGCCAATGCATTCTGTATTGGCAACCAAGTGCGCCTATGATTATTTAGCTTCACCCTCATTTACTAATAAGCCACTCAATGAACTAATAGCTTATTTCAGAGCCAAGGCAATTGACTCGGGTCTGAAAGGATGGATACACAGTGATAGCCCTATCCAAGCACTTGTAATAGGCAGCAATACCAGAAGCAGACAAATAGCATTTGCCTTGCAGAATGCAGGATTGCAGGTAAACCCTATACTCCACCCGACTGTACCCTTAGGCATGGAACGATTACGAATTTGCCTGCATACTTTTAATACCAGGGCGCAAATAGACCAATTATTTAAAACAATCAAAGATTCATGGGAAAAGTAGGTGTAATAGGCATTGTTGGCATACATACCGGAATTGGTAAAACCATAGCATCAGCAGTAATTGCCGAGGCTCTTGGCGCTGATTACTGGAAACCTGTACAGTCTGGTATTCAGGAAAGGGACAATGTGCTTGTGGCCTCATTAATTACCAATGGGAAATTGAGAGTTCATGAAGAAGCTTATTTATTGAATACCCCTGTTTCACCTCATCAGGCTGCTGATATTGACAAGGTTACTATTGACTATAAAAATCTAAAATGGCCTGAGACAAATAAAATTTTATTGGTAGAAACTGCCGGTGGGTTGCTATCACCTATGACAGGAACGGACACCATGGCCGATTTTATACAGCATTATCAATTGCCGGTAATATTAGTAGCTCAAAACTATTTGGGCAGCATTAACCATACAATGCTCACCATAGAGGTATTAAAAAGCAGAGGTATAAATGTTGCCGGAATAATCTTCAATGGCCACAGCAATGAAGCATCAGAATCGTTGATTACCAATAATACTGACATACCAATTTTGGGTAGAATTCCGCATATTGACCACCTGAATGCTGATGGAGTATCCAGATGCGCAGATACTATAAAACAGTCAATAATCAGCAATTTGACTAATTTATTGAACAATTAGTCCCAATTTTCAAGCTTCTAAACATCCTTTTATGTCCTCATTAAGCCAACGTGATTCAAAAGTAATATGGCATCCTTATACCCCAATGAAGGTAGCTCCGGAAGCTATAGGCATTGTGAGGGGTGAAGGTTTGTATTTGATTGATGATGAGGGCAACCGCTATATAGATGCAGTATCATCGTGGTGGGTCAATTTACATGGGCATGCACACCCCTATATCAGCCGCATGATAAATGCACAGATGAAGGAACTAGAACATTGCATGTTTGCTGGGTTCACCCATGAGCCGGCAGTAAGGCTGGCAGAACGCCTAATTGAGATATTACCCGAGGGAATGGAGAAGATTTTCTATTCCGACAATGGCTCAACTGCCGTGGAAGTTGCAATAAAAATGAGCCTCCAATACTGGAAAAATAGAGGAATCAAAAAGACCAGGCTGGTAGCCATAGAAGGTGCCTACCATGGTGATACCTTTGGGGCAATGGCAGTGAGTGCACGAAGTGTTTTCACAGAGGCATTCACCGATTTACTTTTTGATGTAACTTTTATTCCCTTCCCATCCACAGAGAATAAAGAGCAAAGCATTGCTGAACTTGAGGCCCTTTTAAAAAACGGGGATGTGGCAACTCTCATTGTTGAGCCATTGGTACTAGGTTCTGGGGGGATGATGATGTATGGCCCGGAAGTAATGGAACAGTATTTTAGTATTTGCAAAAAACATGAAACCATCATTATAGCCGATGAAGTTATGACCGGGTTTGGCAGAACCGGAACCTTATTTGCAACCAATCAGGTAAGTACCTGCCCTGATATTATTTGCCTGTCAAAAGGGCTTACTGGCGGGTTTCTACCAATGGGGGTAACTGCTACGACCCTCGATATTTTTAATGCTTTTTACGATGATGACCGCACCAAAATGCTGTACCATGGCCATTCTTATACAGCCAACCCTACCATTTGCGCTGCCGCTCTTGCTAGTATGGATTTACTACTAATGGATTCATGCACCCAATCGAGAATTGACATAGAAAACGCACATATTCATTTTAAGGAATCGATTGCCACTCACCCA
This sequence comes from Chitinophagaceae bacterium, assembly GCA_947456055.1. Lineage (GTDB taxonomy): Bacteria > Bacteroidota > Bacteroidia > Chitinophagales > Chitinophagaceae > Nemorincola. The sequence continues at coordinate 1,227 of CANGSR010000182.1, read as the reverse complement.
TTAATTAAGGACATAAGGCATACAGGTACCATATTAGCAATTGAACTAACAACAGATACCACCTCCTACCACAATAATTTGCGTGACCGCATCTATAATTTCTTCTTGAGCCGTAAGATTATTTTAAGACCACTGGGGAATATTATTTACATATTGCCACCGTATTGTATTACCATAGGGGAGCTGGAGTATATTTATCAGTGTATAAGGGAATTGTTTGGGGTGCTTTAAGTTATTCAATCCATGGGTTTATGACTTTCAAACTTTTTATGTTGCTGAAATCTTTTACATTTCTGGTAACTAAAATGTAGTTTAAACTTATTGCAGTGGCTGCAATTATTGCATCTGGGACTTTCATCTTATACTTTTTCCTAAGTGAAATACTTAGGTCTACAATTTCATCAGAAAGGCTATATATCATGGAGTCTTCAATAAAATCACTAACTAATTCATAATATTCTCTTGTAGAATTATACCCTAAGAGTTCTATTTTAGTTATAACTGATAAATTTGGAATTGCATCAATAACTTCATCCATTAGAATCAGGCCATTATTCGGCATTTTTCAATTCAAAAAATCTATAACAGCATTAGTATCTACAAGATATTCCTTTCGTCCCATTCATTCCTACTTTTTCTTACATATTCCTGCATGTCATTAGCAATTTCTACCGGCAATTTACCTCTATACTTATCTGATAACTTTTGCTTAGTTTGAATATTTTCCTTTAAAACCTTTATCAGATGTAACTCTTCCAACTCATGGATTAACCCCAAAGCCTTCTGATTGGTTATCTGAATAAGTAGTGTATCCATAGCTGAATTTTAATACAAATGTACGAAAATACTATTGAATATAGTCTTGTAAGTAGTTCCCCATTTTACAATATCTAATACCATTTTCCATCAATCCCCCAATTAAGCCTACCTTTGTCATATGACGTTTACTGATTTAAATCTCAATGCACACTTAATCAAGGCTTTGGATGAGCTGGGTTATACCAAACCCACCACCATCCAGCACAAAGCCTATTCTGTGATTATGTCTGGCAGGGATGTATGTGGTATCGCCCAAACCGGAACAGGTAAAACATTTGCCTACACACTACCCATCCTTAAGTTAAGTACTTTTTCTAAAGACAGGTATCCTCAGGTGCTGGTATTAGTACCTACCCGTGAGCTGGTGGTGCAGGTTGTTGAGGCCATCAAAAGCATCTCAAAATACAT
>CANGSR010000181.1 GCA_947456055.1 Chitinophagaceae bacterium | reverse complement strand
ACCAGAGCAGGTTGAAATTATCACTGCAACCCTGGTGGTCTGTTGCAAACCACATTACCAATATTAGGCAACCCAGCAAGCCTGTAGCCAACAGAATCAAAATAGACATCAACTTACCCAGTATGCGCAATTTAGGCACTGTCAAGCCCAAAATGGTTAGTAATGCTAAGATACAGGTTAATACCATTGGCTCATCAATACCTATTGAATTATCATTTATCCCTGTAAGCAACATCTTTGAGGGTGCAGCAATTTTTTGTCCCCTATAAAGTCCACCAGCCACGCCGTCCCTTAGATAATCGGGGAGGAACATAATATCCATATCCGTCATTACCTTGTCTATCTTGCTGCCCAGCAGGATATTTACCCCGGTACGTGTCCATTGGTCCTTATTAAAATACTGGTTGATGATATCCCTAAAGGTTACCTTTTTACCTGAAGGTGTCACATGTGGGTATTGAAACTTACTACCAAAAACTTCCGGCCTTAAAAAAATATCCCTGATACGGGTAGCACAATTATCAAAAAAGAAATCATATTTATAGTACTTATTCCCCGGTTCTGCGTTCCATTGCAGGAAATAATACATGTGCTCCTTTATCTTCCAATCCACCAATAGTTCCTGCTCCTCTACCCTTCTTTTGGTTTGGATATACTCACTCAAAAAATTGGGATACGTTTGTATTGACAGTGAATAAAGTAACTTTCCCCTCATAAACTGCAACTCAAAATCAGGCCCAAAATCAAACGTACCGTAGTTAAAAACAAGATCTGTTTTCTCCACGCTGTCTATAACCCTCACCCCTGTATGCCCAAATACCGACCATACCTCATCATCCCCAGGCCCACAGGTTAGCAAACTAATGCGCAGGTGACTGCTATCAGCCTGTCCCTCTGCATGAATAAAAGACGCTAAAAGCAATATTATTACAAGAATCTTTCTAAGCATAGTGCAATATAAATAAAGGCTGTCCTGAATAGACAGCCTTTAAAAAAAATATTATATTCTTAAACCAGTTTTAACCTTTGATTCCGTCAAATGAATAAAATCTGATTAGGCTACAATTAACCAAAAACCGACCCGATATACTCACGGTTAAGCCTTGCAATGTTCTCCAAAGAAATACCTTTAGGACACTCAGCTTCGCATGCACCAATATTAGTACAGCTACCAAAGCCTTCCTTATCCATTTGGTTCACCATGTTCGATGCCCTTACCTTACGCTCCGGGTCGCCCTGTGGTAATAATGCAAGGTGAGATACCTTAGCACTTACAAACAGCATTGCAGAGGTATTAGGACATGCGGCAACACATGCGCCACAACCAATACAAGATGCTGCTGCAAAAGATTCATCAGCCTTATCTTTTTCTATTGGTAAACAGTTTGCATCTACAGCATTACCAGTGTTTACAGATATATAACCACCCGCAGCTATAATACGGTCGAATGATGTACGGTCAACCACCAGGTCCTTAATAACCGGGAATGAATTTGAACGCCATGGCTCAACCACTATTGTATCCCCATCTTTATATTGGCGCATATGCAACTGGCATGTAGTTGTCTGGTGCCATGGTCCGTGCGGACGGCCATCTATGTACATACTACACATACCACAGATACCTTCACGGCAGTCGTGGTCAAAAGCAATAGGTTCTTTGCCTTCAGCTACAAGCTGCTCATTAAGCACATCAAACATCTCCAGGAAAGACATTTCAGATGAAATGTTGCTCACCTTATAGGTTTCAAAAGCCCCTTTTGTCTTACAATTTTTTTGCTTCCACACTTTAAGAGTGAGGTTCATTGTATAATGTTGCATATTTCTATGTATTTGGCAATCAAATTACTTATATATACTCTGTATGCGTAAACTTATTCACCTTATGCACTTTCCTGAATACTATATCCCTCTTTATCATCTTTCTTACCTTCCTGAAATATTCATTTTCCTCTATTTCAGGTTGGTAAGCTGCTGTTCCTACCACTATTGCATGTAACTCAAAGTTGAGCAATTGTGTTTTTATCTTTTCTATAGTATTAAAAAGCTGCTCACACGCACTCTTAATGTCATCTCCTTTCAGCTCTACGAAATACGCCCTAGATTTCACATTTACCATGTGCATATTTTCGGACTTATTCACTGGAACCAAAAACAAAAAATCACATCGCCTGAACGGTTCTTTCTTAAATGCACAATTATCTATATCGATAACGTGGCAATCAAATTCAGTTTCAGAAGCTAATATTATTGTTTTTCCTGACTCCGACCTTATGAAACTTGTACCCTTGCTAACTACCCTACACTTGTCTAAATCATACATGATATAGGTTTAATTAGCTCTGATACTTGCCCCCTACTATTTATAACTCCTCGCACTAGGATGTACTACCTCGTACTCCAACACTTCCTTGTGCAATTCGTATTGACTATCAGCCTTAAATTCCCATGCAGCTACATACATAAAGTTTTCATCATCACGTAGTGCTTCGCCTTCGTCTGTCTGGCTTTCCTCACGGAAGTGGCCACCACAGCTTTCCTTACGTTGTAATGCATCTATACACATCAGTTCGCCCAATTCAAGGAAGTCAGCTACCCTGCCTGCCTTGTCAAGTTCAGGATTGTATTCATTCACCTCACCTGGTATGCGCACATTACTCCAAAATTCTTTACGCAATGCCTTAATTTCTTCTATTGCTTCCTTAAGCCCTTTCTCATTACGGCCCATTCCGCATTTATCCCACATTATTTTGCCCAGGCGCTTGTGGAAACTTTCCACACTCTCCTTGCCCTTAATGTTCATCATCTTCTGTATACGGTCATTCACCACTTTCTCAGCCGCTACAAATGCAGGGTGGTCGGTTGGTATTGACTTGGTACGGATATCATCAGCAAGATTATTACCTAATGTGTATGGAATTACAAAATAGCCATCAGCCAAACCCTGCATCAGAGCAGATGCACCTAAACGGTTAGCACCATGGTCGCTGAAATTAGCCTCACCTAATGCATAAAGGTTAGGAACGGTAGTCATCAACTCATAATCTACCCACAGGCCGCCCATTGTATAGTGAACCGCCGGGTAAATACGCATTGGCACTTCATATGGGTTTTCGCCTGTTATCTTTTCATACATTTCAAACAGGTTACCATATTTTTCCTTAACTACGTTTTTACCGAAGTTATATATTGTTGCTTTATCAGCATTTTGCAAACCTTCTTTGTGGGCTTCTACCTTACCATAACGCTCAATTGCTGAAGCGAAATCAAGGTAAACCGCCATTTTCGAAGAACCTACGCCATATCCAGCATCACACCTTTCTTTTGCAGCACGGCTGGCTACGTCCCTTGGTACAAGGTTACCAAATGCAGGGTACCTTCTTTCCAGATAATAGTCACGCTCTTCTTCTTTAATATCTGTTGGTTTGCGGTTATCTCCTTTTGCTTTTGGCACCCATATACGGCCATCATTACGCAGTGACTCCGACATTAGGGTCAACTTAGACTGGTGGTCACCACTTACCGGGATACATGTAGGGTGAATCTGTGTGAAACATGGGTTGCCAAAATATGCACCCTGCCTGTGTGCCTTCCATGCAGCAGTTACATTGCTACCCATTGCATTGGTCGACAAATAGAACACATTACCGTATCCACCTGTACATAAAAGCACTGCATGGCCAAAATGACGCTCCAGTTCACCTGTCACCAGGTTACGGGCTATAATACCACGTGCCTTGCCGTCAATCTTTACGATATCCAGCATTTCGTGGCGGGAATACATAGTTACATTACCAAGTGAAATCTGGCGCTCCAGACCCTGGTATGCTCCTATCAATAACTGCTGGCCTGTTTGGCCTGCAGCGTAGAATGTACGCTGAACCTGTGTACCACCAAATGAACGGTTACTTAGCAAGCCTCCATACTCACGGGCAAAAGGAACACCCTGGGCCACGCATTGGTCAATGATATTTGCACTAACCTCTGCAAGGCGATGTACATTACCCTCACGGGCACGGTAGTCACCACCTTTTATTGTATCATAAAACAGGCGATAAGTACTATCACCATCATTTTGGTAGTTCTTGGCTGCATTGATACCACCCTGTGCTGCAATTGAGTGTGCACGACGTGGACTATCCTGAAAGCAGAAGGCTTTTACCTTATAACCCATTTCACCCAGTGATGCTGCTGCAGAAGCACCAGCAAGGCCGGTACCAACCACTATTACTTCTATCTGGCGTTTGTTGGCCGGATTTACCAGCTTGCAGGTAGATTTATAAGTTGTCCATTTTGAATCTATCGGACCGGAAGGTATTTTAGAATTAAGTGCCATATTTTAAAAAGTCAAAAGTCAAAATTTAAAAGTCAAAACTTGCAATTCTTACAAAGTCAAAAGTTAAAATTCAAAAGTCAAAATATACATGCTTGAAAAATCGAAGTTCAAAAAGCTTTGGTACTTCTGAAATAATCAATAATCCTAATGAACCCAATTCATATTGAAAGCAATAGGCATAAGGGCGAAAATCAATGGAACGATGATTGCAAATGCAAATCCTACCATTTTAATCATACCCTTGTATTTGCTTGTACCTAATCCCAAAGTTTGGAAGGCACTGTAAAAACCATGTGCCAAATGCCATCCTAATGAAATACAACCAAAAAGGTATACCACAACTACCCATGTAGCCTGAAATTCAGCCTTCATCATGTCATAGAGCTTTAATTCTTCATGACCAGTAAGTGTTGAAAAACGGTTAGGGCCCCAGAATTTAGCAAGGTGGATGATTAAGAACAACAATATCAATGTGCCCAATAGTGCCATTGAGCGACTATACCATGCACTGGTTTTGTTACCTGCAGTAACAGTATATGCTACACTACGGCGGGCCTTATTCTTAGCCCACAATGCCAAACCCTGCACCACATGCAAGATTAAAAATCCAAATAATCCCAACTCCACCGTGCGGATTACTGCATTGGTTCCCATAAAATGAGCTGCCTCATTAAATCTGGTTCCCCCATCATTATAAAATATCTGGGCATTGATATAGCAATGCACAACCAGAAAGACAATTAAAAAAATTCCGGTAAGAGACATTTGTAATTTCTTTCCTATCGACGTGCTGAAAGATTGTTTCCAATTCATAAGACTTGGCTAAATTTTGTATAAATATTTTGAAATGCTGCGCAAAGATACTACCCTAAATTTTAAATCCTACTACCATTGACTAATGTCAGTCAATTTTGTTCCGCAACATTGTTAATAACTATTGCCCAATTTAATTTTTGGAAGCTTAGACGAACCCAAGGAATCAATAAAACTCATATACTTTGCAAAATGTTAAATCACATTCCTTATTGCAAATCGGGCTATTTGCACCTATAGCGATGGATGTTGTTTGTTGTTTTTAATTACATTTGCTATACACAATTTTCGTCCATGTCATTACTAACCATTTTGCTGTTACAGGCCGATACCGCAATTAAAACAGTTGCAAATCCCGCTACGCCGCCTGTGGAAAAGATTTCACTCATCCATTTGCTTATGGAAGGTGGTGCATTGATGATTCCCCTCCTGCTGTGCTCTATAATATGCGTTTATGTATTTATTGAGCGGCTTTTGGCTATTCGTAAAGCTTCGGTAATAGATGCCTCTTTCATGAAAAGAATACGTGATGCTGTAGAAAGCCGCAACATCACCGAGGCCACCAATATTTGCCGTACTGCCAATACCCCCATCTCTCGTATCATTGAAAAAGGCCTGAGCCGCATTGGCAAACCAATTGATAACATTGAAAAATCAATGGAGAATGTAGGTAAAAACGAGGTTTACCAGTTGGAGAAAAACATATCTGTATTAAGCACCATTGCTGGCATTGCACCTATTTTCGGTTTCCTCGGTACTATTGCCGGTATGATTATCCTGTTCTTCAATGTGCAGCATCAGGGCTTTTCATTAGAAACTATTGCTGGCGGTATCTATACCAAGATGGTCACCTCCGCTACAGGTTTGATAATTGGTTTGCTGGCTTACGTTTGCTATACCTACCTTAATACCCAGGTCAACAAGAATGTTATTCGCATGGAGTCGGCTTCGGTTGAATTCCTCGATTTGGTTCAGGATACCACTCATTATCAGGATACCACCCATTAATCCATAGCACGATGAATATTAAAAGACGCCAACAACACGACCCACAAGGCCATTCATCGGCACTGAATGACATATTATTTATATTGCTTTTGTTTTTCCTGATCATCTCTACTTTGGCCAACCCTAATGTGGTGAAGCTAAGCATACCCAAAGCCAAAAGTGATACCAAGGCCAAGCAAACAGTGGTAGTTTCCATTGATGGTAAACAAGGATTTTTCATTGGCACAAGCCCCGTGAATATTGATTCCCTGAAACCCTTCATAGCAAGGGCTATTGCCAAATCGCAGGATGCTGAACCAACTGTGGTAATTAATGCTGATAAACTAGCCACTGCTGATAACATTGTAGCCGTGATGCGTGCAGCCCACGACCTGAATATAAGAACCGTATTAGCTGTAGATAACAATAGCCGCTAAATTGTCATGAAAACAATTTTAAAATATGCCCAGCTACCTTTTCAATTCTCTGAAAAGATACTGGTAGATGAACTCAATTCATTGGATGAGCAATGGATGCTCCACTATAATAAGGCTCATTATGAGGGCGATTGGTGCGCCCTACCCCTCCGTTCTTTAGGCGGAAAAATCGATAATGTCCTGCCTGAAAACAAGTATGGTATTGCATTTATGGATTCCCCCCTTATGGATAAGTGTCCATACATAAAATCTATCACCCAGATTTTCCCCTGCCAACATAATGCCATTCGACTATTAAATCTAAAAGCAGGAGCCATCATTAAGGAGCATAGGGATGCCGACCTCAATTACGAAAATAATGAGGCCCGTATACATATACCTATCACCACAAACCCCAATGTAGAATTCTATCTCGATAATGAAAGGATGACTGTGCTACCGGGTGAGTGCTGGTATATGAATTTCAACCTACCACACCGCATTACCAATGCTGGCAGTACCGACAGGGTACACCTGGTTATGGATATAATACTTAATGATGCTGTTCGTGAACTATTTTCCAAATCCGACCCCGAAAAAACAAAATACATTAAAGCAAAACCTGCCTTTGATGTAGCAACAAGAAAAGAAATTATCAAAATGCTAATAGCTCAAAATACCACTGTTAGTTTACAATTGGCAAAAGAAATGGAAGCCGAATTATACGAATAACAAAATCCATATTTTAATACCCACTTATGCACAAAGCCCTACTTAAAATCTCAATCATCTCAATGCTGGCTTTGGCATCCCTACCCACCTATGCCCAACCGGAAATTGGCGATAATGAATTTATAATAAGTGCTGGCCTCCTTTCAGGTACCGAGATGGTAGGCATGAAAAAAGCCCATGGTATCTACGATGAAGCGGGCTACAACCAACTTTCCCATTCCCCAAACCTGTTTTTCACCTGGCGCCACTTTATCAGGTATAAACTAGCCCTAGGAATCTCTGTCGGCACACAACAAATGAGCTACCAATATGTAAATAGTGGCACAACCTACAATTACCAAAACTATACTACCGATGCCTGGGTAAGTACCCTGGCCATAGAAATAAAAAAGGTATACACTGCCAATGTAGAACTGAAAAACATGGAATTTTATATGTTTGCCGGCCTTGGTGCCCGCTATTTTCAGGAAACCCAATCACCCAAGCAGCCCAACCCTACCCTACCACTCATCAATTTCAACTCCCAATGGTCGCCCATCTGCATCAAATACGGGAACAAAATAAATGCCTTCGTAGAATTTGGTTTCGGCTACAAAGGCCTTATCAACACTGGTATCTCTTACAAATTCAATAGGGAAAAAACAATTACAATTGACTTGTAGGAATACTTGGTTATTTAATCCAGAATTACAGTTGTACCCCCAATATCAAATATCTCTACCAAGTGTTTTGAATTGCTGATTCCTGTCCTCAATATCATTGATTTACATTAATGCCTGAACAGCTTAAATATGTCCAATCCATTGAAATAAACCATTGCCGTAAGCAGCAATACCAGGCCTACTGTTGTAGCCCTTTCCATCACTTTCTCACTTACAGCTTTGCCCGTTATCATCTCAAACAACAGGAACAACACATACCCGCCATCAAGGCCAGGAATAGGCAACAAATTCATGAATGCCAGGATGATAGATATAAATGCCAGCAAGCGGATGAATAACTCTAGATCGAAAGTAGATGGAAATATCTGACCAAAACTAATTATGCCTCCAACGCTTTCATTCACCTTTATCTCCTTAGATGTAAAGATGAGGCCGAACTGTGTAACATAATCTACAAACTGCTCATAGGTATACGTGAAGCCACGCCCAATTCCCGAAATCAGTCCGTAATGTATTTTCTCAAACTTAAGGTGCTTGGCGGCCATCGGCTGAAAACCTAATAAGGAATCCTTAGGAATGGTCAACCGCACACTATCCAATGCATTATTCCTCATGAATACAATTGAAATAGGCGTACCAAAAGTAGCAATCTTTATCTCGTTAAATTCACTTAGATATTTGATAGTTTGCCCATTTACCGATACTATACTATCCCCCTTCAGCATATGCTCCTTCTCCGCAATAGTTTTCGGTATTATGGTATCAGCAACAGGTGGCATACCAAATGAGATAAAACCACCTTTCTTTAGCTTTGACATTTTGGCTACTGTACCCTTAGGAATGTTCACAGTAATCTCCTTTCCGTCCCTTGTAAGCTGTATCGTTCCTGTTTGGTTCTTACTATAAAAAATCCTTTTTGGGATATGGTCAAACCTGTCAATAGGCATATTGTCGATAGAATGAATCATATCCCCATTTTGCAGGCCAATGCTTTTACCCACACTGTCAACAGCAATACCATATACGGCATTATTTACAGGTAGATATTCTTCACCATAGGCACAAAAAACAACCACATACAGAACTATTGCCAACAATACATTTACGATAATACCACCTAGCATGATGAATAAGCGTTGGTAAGGCTTTTTAGACCTGTATTCCCATTCTTCAGCTGGTTTAGCCAAAGCTTCTTTATCCATGCTCTCATCTATCATCCCTGATATTTTCACATAGCCACCCAGCGGAAACCAACCAATTCCATATAGGGTATCTCCCTTTTGTTTCTTAAACAATGAAAAATTGAGTAAACCAGAAAATGGGAAAAGAAAGTCGAAGAAGAGGTAAAACTTCTCCACCCTGGTCTTAAACAGGCGGGCAAAGAAATAATGACCAAACTCATGCAGAACAATAAGGATGGACAATGCTGCAAACAACTGGAGGCCTTTTACGGCATTACCCGACATTAATAAAACAGAACTCAATGACATACTATAGAACAGTAAAATTAATCAAAATTAAAAAAATACATCCTATATCAATAGGATTTGGTAATTAGACAATGCGCTATCTTACAATAGCAAGTGCCTAATTGCCAAAAGTAAAACATTATACCGATAACCCTAAGGCCCTAAGTAAACTTATGGCTAAGATTTATGAATTTGTTTTCATCTTTTATTGAGTCTGGGATTGTTTTTAATGAAATCTTTAAAATTTGTTGGT
>CANGSR010000180.1 GCA_947456055.1 Chitinophagaceae bacterium | reverse complement strand
GATTATGGCGAACCGTTACCCGAAGAATTAGAACTATTAAATGGTGCTATAGTTGATGAAAATGGTATCAGAACCTACACTGATACCATACTTCCAGATGAAATATTTACTGAAGACCAGGTAGGCGAGAATTTTGTTTTTTCAATCTGGACAAGATATTTTGATGTTGAACTTGATGGAATGGAAGAATCGCTTTTCGAAACTGAATTTGCTGGTTATTCATATGGAAACGTAATCATGAAAAATGCAGAAATTAAAGTAGGGAATAAGCCTTGGTGGAAATTTTGGTAGGTGAGGAATAAGCAAAGCGAAATTTCAAATTCGTCAAGTAAATTAACTTCTTAAATCAGGATTATTTCAATGGATTTTACTTATTTTTACTTGGGAAAAAGCATTGTAAAATAAAGTGGTATGAGTGCCGTTCAAGAAGCAAATACACAGGATGATAAATTTTTATTGGCTATTAGAGAACTTCGGGTAAGGAATTTTAGTAAGAATCTCCCATTCCTTATACTTTCAGATAAATTACCAGTAAATCAGGTTTATAAAGAATATGCTGACGGGCATATCGAAATACAGAAGGTGTTTACAGTTGGTAATTCTTATCAGCACAAACTAATAAGAGTGCTTACTGAACTTGAGGCGGATAGAATCAGGCGTATATATCGGCTAATTTAAGCCCTTACTAGATTTTCTTCTACCAACTGGTGATGAAACTACATCAATTTAATATTCGTTCAATTAAATTCAATTGTGTTTGGTATATGTCAGATTTATTTATTCTATCATAATTCTTACAGGCTGTTTTTAAGGAAACTAAAATTTGCCTTTCCTCAGCATGAAGCTCCAAATCATCTAAATCTTCGTAATTTTCTAATTCAGGTTCAAAATCTAATATTATGGCATTATAATGTGCCAAAGCATCTTGTAATAATCCTAATTTCTCCTCAATTTCAGCAAGTTCCACCATGTCAGGGCCAACAATATTTTTATAATGGCTCATTATGCTTAAAGTTATTGAGGTAATATTTCTATGGACTAAGAGTTGGTACTTTGTATTATCAATCATTAAATAGTAATACTTCAAATAGGAAAAGCAGACTCTCATACTTGCACCAAAAATCCATACTTGCGCATTAATTGAAGTGGTTGGGTATCCATCTGCTTTTATGCTAATTTCATTTGCTATATCTTCTACAGACAAATTAAGCTTGTCTGCTATCCTATTTTCTAAATTGCTATATCTGCCATTTATTGATATTGCAAACAAAAGTCTTGTTAAGTTTTTGAATAGCTCATCACTTTTTGTGGCTTGAATTTCAAATTTCTGTTTATCCAGGCTAGGGCTTGTATTGCTATTAAATAATTCCTTGATTATTTGAAACAAAACACCTCCATCTCTTTTTGGCTGATTCTTACGAGTGAAATATGAAAATATATCAGAACCAGACTTCGGAGCCTTAATTTCACTTAATAGTGTCTTGATGTCATCCTTAATAATCAGTTCCCAAATGTCAATAAATTCATTATCTAGAAATTCAGAAATGTTTTTATCTCGGTGCATCATAAAGTAAAATTAGACACTTTCAATCACCACAACAAGTGTTTAGGTACTCCCCAAAAACATTCCCCTATCTTTGCCCTATCGATTCTCCTAATGCCTAATTTATATATAATATCTGGTTGTAATGGTGCTGGCAAGACAACGGCTAGCTATACCATTTTGCCTGATATTTTGGATTGCCGGGAGTTTGTAAATGCTGATAATATTGCTGCGGGTATATCGCCTTTTAATGTGGAGGCGGTGGCTGTGGAAGCTGGAAGGATAATGCTGCACCGCATAGATGAGCTTTTGGGGTTGGGACAGGACTTTGCCATTGAAACCACATTGGCTACACGCAGTTACGTGTCGCTGGTGAGGAAAGCGCAGGCACTAGGGTATAAGGTGACCCTATTGTATATTTGGCTCAATTCGCCGGGGCTAGCCATAAGGCGTGTGAGTGAGCGGGTGAGCAAGGGAGGGCATAATATCCCTTCCGAAGTGGTGGAAAGGAGGTATATAAGGGGCATGAGCAACTTTTTCAACCTGTTTATGCCGGTGTGCGATGCATGGATATTTGCAGATAATTCTGAAAATAACCTGGGAATTTTAGCCGGTGGTGAAAAACTTTTAGAAAATATCATAGAAAATACAGACCTTTGGGAAGCAATTAAAAAACAGGTTGTAGATGGCGCTAAAACCAGAAAACGTTGAGTTGTTTGCAAAGATAGAATTTGGCCTTAAACTGGCCATCCAACGACTATACGAACAGAAAGCAGCTAATAATGAAACAGCCGTTATCTCCATCAACGGGGAAATAAAATACGTATCTGCAAGGGAGTTGCTGGAGAAGCAAAAGCTCGATTCTGGTGCCGACAGAAAACAATTGCCTTATTAATCCCTTTTATTTTTCTACCTCATTTAATTATTACCCAAATACATAATTACCGGAAAATGGTCGCTATACCCATTTATCCAGTGTGTACCTACAAATGACCTGTGTGGCTGGCCTTTGTGGTCTTTATAATGGTCTACGATAAAATCTGGTTTATATATCTCTGCTTTCAGGTAATGTAGGTGTTGGCCTTGGTTCAGCATATTACCTGATAACATTATTTGGTCGAACAGGTTCCAGTGGTTGCGGAATTCTTCGGTGCCCTCACCACTTTTGTAAATGTTTATCCATGGGTTGTAAAGGCTGCTTACGCTCGTATTGGCTTTTTCTGCCACAGCACCAAGGGTATGGGTTATGGTTACATCATCGGGATTGTCGTTGAAGTCACCCATAAATATTACCCGTGCATTAGGATTGGTTTTATAAAGTGCCTCCAGGGCTTGTTTGTCTGCATTAGCTGCGGCCTGTCTTTTTGCAATAGATGTTTCTTCCTCCCCAAGACGTGATGGCCAATGATTTACGAAGATATGGATGGTATCTGCATTCAGGATGCCGGAAACATGAAGTATATCACGGGTTTTAGAGTTGCCAAAAGCTGATAAATCCACCCTTATCTTTTCGGTAGAAAGGGGAGTGAATAGGTCTGATTTATACAGGAGAGCCACATTTATACCCCTTGGGTCGGGGCCGGAGGTGATAATGTATTTGTAGTTTTTACGGTTGAGTTCGGGTTGGCTGCATAGGTCGTTGAGCACATTAGGGTTTTCCACCTCGGCCATACCCATGATGGTAGGCCCATCACCATTGGCCATACTTTGTATTACGGTGGCTATATTATGGAGTTTCTGGTGGTACACCTTTTGGGTATAATGGTATTTCCCTGTAGGTGTAAAATCATCATCATCCACATCAGGGTCATTATTGGTATCAAATAGGTTTTCGCAATTATAGAAGGCAATGGGGATGGTATTGGTATCAGTAGTCTGCTTACAGGCGGTAAAGATGGTCAGGAGAAGGATGGGGAGGAGGGATTTCATGGGAGAAAATGGATTATGAAATTACCGTCCAACAAGTTTTGTATTGTTTTCTGACAATTTCTTTTTTATGTATGCATTTAATTCATCAAATGTCATATTCTGTGTTTCTATGCTTATTTGATTTCTTATATCACGCATCATAGTAACAGCATCAAAGTTCTTCACTTTCTTATTCTTATCCATAATTTACAAGGTCTTTTGGACTTCTAATTTCAATTAATACATAACCCAATCGCAAATTTACGGAATTATAACCTTTAATTCTATCGAGATTTACAATATGTTTGAAGTTCCAGCTTGCTAAAACATCAACCTTACTAAGGGTAGCTAATGCAATGTGACGGCAATCTTCAAGGCTTGTTTTACCTACTACTTTATGCTCAATATAGGCATTTGCAAGAGCTATTGCTTCTTGGGTAAGCTCAATCCTTTCAAATAAATCAGATGGATATTGCAATAAATGCTCTCTTACACGCTGTGGGGCATTTATCAATTCCAAATCAAGCAAATCAGATACTACAAAAATAATTTCTCTCCTTTCAAGTCTATCAAACAGTTTTATTGTTGCTTCTTTAAATTCTTCATCAAAGAATCCTCCAACAATTGAAGTGTCAATATAAATACGCAGTTTCATCAAGTAAAGTTACAAAAAACAGGAAACCAACATAACTAATATGTAATGGTGTTAGAAGGGTTGCTTTTATTTAATCAACGATTCAAAGCTATATATGAAAGTGTCTTTTCCTTATCTTTGTACTAATAACAAGTTGTTTATGACTCCTCAATATATTTATGACAGTAATGGTATTCCCATTGGGGTTTTTATTCCCATTAATGACTGGAATAGGATTACTGAAAGGTACTCTGAAATTGAAGATGCTCCCGAATGGGAAAAACAACTTATTGACCATCGTCTGGAATTTATTGAAAAACATCCTGGTCAGCTTATTCCAATAGAAGATTTTATATCTACTTTTTAGTTGGTCAAAATAGTGATTTCTTATTCATTATTCTGATTGTACATTATCGGTCCCCATCCCTTTCTCTTCATTTCCCTACCTTTGCCCCATGCCACTATTAAAGGAATGGAATATAGGAAATCATGGCCGGGGGGTAATCTGGAAGATTGAGGAGCCGGAGGCGTTTTTCAGGGAGCAGGTGAGTGTGGAGACTGATATTAGTAATGAGCGGAGGCGAACTGAGCACCTGGCAGGGCGTTTTCTGTTGAAGTTTCTGGATGCCGAGTTTCCATTGCACCAAATTGTAAAGGATGAGCATGACAAACCCCGCCTGCCCGATGAGTTTTATTTCTTTTCCATTTCGCATTCATGGCCCTATGTGGCAGCGGTGATTGACCCTATAGAAGAGGCGGGTATTGATATACAGACTTACCACCCCAATATTGGCAATATTCAGCACAAATACCTGTCGGCTGAAGAGCAATTACTGTTTGATAATGACCCTAAATTACTAACCCTGGCTTGGAGTGCCAAGGAGGCAGTATATAAGTGGAATGGCAAGCGTGGGGTAGATTTTATAGGCCACCTGCCTATTGATGTTTTTGATAATAACACCCCAAAGAAAAATATTATAATTTATTTTAAATCGAAGAAAATGCCCAAAATGGTATTGGTAGAAAACGTTATAACTGATGAATTTACATGTACTTACGTCAGTCATGCGCAGGATTGGGCAATTTATTGATATAATTACATTTTGATGTAATATTTATAATTTTGAAGAAATTTTCAAAAAAATTAGAAAATTTCCACGAAATCTGTAAATTTGCACAAAACTTAATATTATGTCAGCTTTACGTTTTCAAGCTTTGCAGGCACTAGCCGCAGGGGAAGAGAAAAAAATTGAAGGTTATGGCGATAAGAAAATTACAGCCATCTTCGGGACAAATGTATTTAGTGGGCGCACCATTCGCGAATACCTGAGCGATGAAGCCTACAAAAGCCTGATGAACTCCGCAAAAACGGGTTCGAGGGTAGAACGCCGTATGGCCGACCAGGTAGCGGCGGGTATGAAAGCCTGGGCTGAAAAGCAGGGTGTAACCCACTTCACCCACTGGTTCCAGCCACTGACAGGTACCACAGCTGAAAAACATGATTCATTTTTTACTATAAAGAGCGATGGCAGTGCCATTGAGCTTTTTGACGGCGATGCGCTGATTCAGCAGGAGCCTGATGCTAGTAGCTTCCCTAATGGTGGTATCCGTGCTACTTTTGAGGCACGTGGGTATACCGCCTGGGACCCATCATCTCCAGCTTTCATTATGGAGGCTGGTTCTGGTAAAACTTTATGCATCCCTACCATATTTATTGCCTACAATGGTGAGTCGCTCGACTATAAAGCACCATTGCTGAAATCGATAGCCGCACTCGATAAGGCTGCTGTAGAAGTTTGCCATTATTTCGATAAAAACGTAAGTAAGGTTACCGCTACACTTGGCTGGGAGCAGGAGTATTTTGTAATTGACGAAACAATTGCCAATGCCCGCCCTGACCTGGTAATGTGTGGCCGCACCCTTCTGGGTCATGCACCTGCAAAGGGACAACAGTTGGAAGACCATTATTTTGGTTCTATCCCTGAGCGTGTATTTGCATTTATGCAAGATTATGAGCAGGAGTCTTATAAATTAGGCATTCCACTACGTACCCGCCATAATGAGGTGGCTCCTTGCCAGTTTGAGTGTGCTCCAATATTCGAAGAGTGTAATATAGCTGTAGATCATAATACCCTGTTGATGGATGTAATGGCTAAGGTGGCCAAGAGGCATAAACTGAAGGTATTATTACACGAAAAACCATTTGCTGGTGTAAATGGTTCGGGTAAGCATAATAACTGGAGTCTGGCTACCGATACAGGTGTTAATCTTTTGGCACCTGGTAAGACACCTCGTACCAACCTCATGTTCCTGACTTTCTTTGTAAATACTATTAAGGCAGTTCATGATTATGCTGATTTGCTGCGTGGTGCTATAGCCTCGGCCAATAACGACCACCGCCTTGGTGCTAACGAGGCTCCGCCTGCTATCATTTCTGTATATATCGGTAAGTTCCTTTCTGATGTATTAGACGAGGTAGAAACAAGGGTTAAGGAGAAATTCAGCGAGCAGGATGAGGTGATTTTGAAGTTGGATATCCACAAGCAAATCCCTGAATTGCTGATGGACAATACCGACCGTAACCGTACCAGCCCATTTGCTTTCACAGGTAACAAGTTTGAATTCCGTGCTGTGGGTTCGTCTGCCAACTGTGCTTCGCCAATGACAGTGTTGAACACTATTATGGCTGAAACCTTAAAGCAATTTAAGAAGGATGTTGATGCTCTGGTAGATAAGGGTGAGCGTAAGGAAATAGCTATACTGCAGGTATTGCGAGACTATATCTCCAAGTCAAAGAAAATACGTTTTGAAGGGGATAACTATAGTGATGAGTGGGCTGAAGAAGCTAAGCGCCGCGGATTGAACAATTTCAAAACTACACCTGAGGCACTTGATGCGTTTATAACAGAAAAAGGCAAACAGGTATTCTTTGATAATAATGTATACAGCAAGCGCGAACTTGAGGCACGCCACGAGATAATGCTTGAAGACTACATTAAGAAAGTGCAGATTGAAGCCCGTATCATTGGTTATCTGGCAACTAACCATGTTTTACCAGCAGCTATTGAATACCAGAATACTTTAATCAATAATGTACGTGGATTGAAGGAACTAGGTCTTGATGTGAAATCATATAAAGCGCAATTGAATCTGGTGGAAGTTGTAAGCGGACATATCAACATGATTAATGATAGTGTTGAAGCTATGCTTGAGGCACGTAAAAAAGCCAATGATGTAGAAGATGCACACAAACGCGCACTTAAATACTGCCATGAGGTGAAACCTTACTTTGATACAATCCGTTACCATGCCGATAAGTTGGAACTGGTAGTTGACGATAAGCTTTGGCCATTACCAAAGTACAGGGAGTTGTTGTATATGAGATAATTTTGAAGTAGAAAGTAGAAAGTAGAAAGTAGAAAGACGTATCTTCTAGGGTATTTAGTAAATGGTATTTAGTGGAATGTAGTTCGGGAAGTATTAGGTAAATAGACTAATTTGAAATGTACTGTTGAGCTTGTCTACTACTAATAAATAATAGATTTTAAAATAAAAGCCGCCCATCATTTATGGACGGCTTTTATTTTTATATTGTGGCTGCATTTGGTTTTTTAGTCATATAGAAATTGTATGTCACTGTTGATAATATTTTACTCAAATGACGGTTTTGAACTTAAATTGAATTGGGCTTTATGACCTTTTTTAAAAACCTCATCATATATGTTTGCATTCTACTAGGTCTAGTTTTTTTGTTTTTATCAACATCAAATCAGGCTATGGAATACATTTACAATGCCAGGAGGAATGATAAATGGTGGGGTTTGTATGATTGGCATTATGGTAGTCTTACCGGAATGTCGCATCTGGAAAGTGTAGTAAAATTCAGGTCTACAGAGGAATATCCAGGTAAGCGACAGACCTATAACGCAAAAAAAGATAAGGTACTCTACCTGCAAGGTGATAGTAATACCCGCCACCCAAAGTTAAAAGCAACTGACTTTGCTGGCGTAGCCCGGTATAATTACCTTGATCGGTCATTTGATTATCTATACCATCTTGATACATCAAAAAAGAATATCCTTATACTTGCCATAACAGAATCGAGAGTACTCGATTATTTCAAGGACTTGAGGATGATGGAGGAAGTAAGGGATTCTACAGACAAGAAACAAGCCAACCTATTTTCAGCACCAGATGAGATTGGTGAAATTTCAGAACCGACTACCTGTGGGTTTACACCAAACGTATTTTTTAATAAATTCATCAACCAAAACCTGGAGTGCAACCTTTTTAATTACAATTTTCTTATGCCTATGTATAGCTATAAGGCGGCTATAAATTATTACTTTTTTCACAGGGCATCGGGCGATGTGGTTATTTCAAATGATGGCAATTATTTGTTTTACAAAGAAACTGTAACGGCGACACACCCACGAAGTGTTTACCGGATACTGCCACAGGAGGAAATTGACAAGTTAGTGGATAATCTTAATGCAATATTTAACCATTACAAGCAAGCAGGTTTTAAAGAGGTATACTTATCTATACTGCCAGCTACGGCCACAATAATGCAACCTGAAGGCTATAATGGTCTAATACCCAACCTTGAAAACAGTAACAGGATGGAAATGAAAGTTATCAGCACATATGAGGCATTTAAAGGCCATAACGATTATTACTTACGAGGTGATGTGCATTGGACTGATACAGGATTCAGGAAATGGTTGGGTATAGTGAATGAACAGTTGATGAAGGATTAGTGTTTCACATACTTGGAATATCCGTTTATTAAATCTGAACAATAAAAGCCCTATATTGCCCAATCTTTGAGTTAAAACCTATCATAAAAGTATTTAGCTAATATTATATCAGAGCATGACATTTAATTCCCTGCATTTTCTTGTTTTCTTCATGGTGGTGACCCTGTGGTTTTTCAGGTTGCAACGCCAGAATTCAAGGATATTACTATTGCTTATTGCCTCCTGCTATTTTTATATGGCTCTGATACCAGAGTATATCCTGATTTTGGGAGGAACAATAGTTGTAGATTATTTCGCCGGCATACAGATTGAAAATAGTGATGGGACTAGCAGAAGGTTTTGGTTGATAACCAGCCTGATAGCCAATATTGGCGTACTGGCTGTTTTTAAGTACTATAATTTCTTTATAGATAATATCCAGACCGCCTTCCATTTTATGGGTAAGCAGTATTCGCTGCCTATATTGAAAATGGCTTTACCAATTGGCCTATCATTCCATACATTCCAGGCAATGAGTTATACCATCGAGGTATATAGGAAACGACAGGCTGCCGAACGCAATTTTAGCACCTATGCCCTCTATGTAATGTTTTATCCCCAGTTGGTAGCAGGGCCTATAGAGCGGCCTCAAAATGTATTACCCCAACTAAAGGAATTCAGACCCTACAATTGGGACAACGTAAAGGAAGGATTGGCTAGGATGCTATGGGGCTTTTTCAAAAAGGCAGTTATTGCAGATAGGCTAGCCATGGTGGTGGAGCGTACTTTTGTGCATAGTAATGAGAGTTCTTCACTTGCATTATTTATCGGGGCAATATTTTACTCGTTCCAGATTTATTGCGACTTTTCCGGCTACTCCGATATAGCACTTGGCGCTGCCAAAGTGATGAACATAGGCCTGATGGAG
>CANGSR010000179.1 GCA_947456055.1 Chitinophagaceae bacterium | reverse complement strand
GATTTATGTATTGCCCTTAGGGCAGCAGTGGTTGTTGAGGCTGCAGCCGCAATTGCACTAGCCGATTTATATATGATGAATATGGCCTACCATATTGTAACCTAAATAGATTTAGGTTAAGGCATCCTGACTATTAACGCAGTTTTATGAATAAAATAGGAATCTAATAGATGAGGAAGCTTAATTTTATGCACTTTCCAAAAATACAGAATGAAGAAATTATTTATACTTAGTGTGGTTTTGTTGGCAGGATTGAGTAGTTTTGCCCAGAAGAGAACATCGGTTTCTGAGCAATCATTGAATAGTGTTGTGAATCCGGCATTGGGATTTCATGGAAATGCGCTTGGCCGTACTACCCATATTGGTGATACCATAAGACTGCATAATATTGCCGATACCTCTACATTGACAATTTACAAAATAGGCAGCAAGGATAGCGGATATGTAACTGGTACTAATTATTGGAATGATATGGCTTTTGCCGAGCGTTATAGCTTTAACCAGCTCGATAGCTCCATGCAGGTAATAGGTGTTTTTGCCCAGTTCGCAGGTCATGTAAATTCAGCTTCTACTAAGTCTATTGCTTTTAAGGTATGGGGTTATAGCGATACGCAAAGTATTACTGCTCATCTGTACTATACTGGTTATCCAAGAGGCTTAAATGATTCTTATGTAGTACCGGTTACCCAGTTAGGTATTGGCCCGATAGCTGATACAATGAAGAAATTTATATTCTCTACCCCTACCAGCGCATTAGCTGGACCATTCTTTGTAGGTTATAGTATCAATTACAATTTCGCTGACCTTGCCGGCGATACCATTGGTTTGGCAAGCAGTAAGAATGGTGTTGCAACCGGTAGGGATACCAATATTTATGTAAATATTACCGATTTTGGCGATACTGTTACTGATACATTTATTTATGTGCAGAATGCCACTCAGGAGTCTGATGGAAAGTGGTATGATAATTATACTCAAAACGATTCAATTAAAAACAACTTGGCTATATACCCTATAGTAATCATTAAAAATCCAACCGGTATTAATAGCATTACCAGGAATGGTTTGAAATTCTATGGTAATTACCCTAATCCTACCAACAGCACTACCCATATTAAGTTTGAATTAGCTGATGCCACTGGTGTCTCATTACAGGTTTTCGATGTGGCAAACAGGCTGGTTACTGAATTGAAACAAACTAATTATAGTGCAGGTGAGCATGTTTTAGATTTGAACACTACTACGCTTGCCACAGGTGAATATATCTACCTACTCAAAACATCAGCAGGCGATGGCATGGCCGGAAAGATTATAGTAGCCAAATAGGTTGGCTCTTCATATAAATAATAAAAGCCCCTGGATTTCAGGGGCTTTTATTATTTAAGAATTTGTTGTAAAGTTAGTTAACTGAAAATACTGTGTCTACCTCAATAATCTTGCTTACGTTGTCACCCCTCTTTTTTGAAAAGGGGCTGGGGGTGAGGCCACAATTAATGAGTTAAACTTTGATGATCTCTACTATATTACTAGAGTAATTTTGTTAAATAATTTCACCCCCTCGCCACCTTCACAATATCCACCACTTCCAGTATGTTTTTATCATAGCCCTTCAGTGTCACATTTATCATAGCCTGTCCCAATTCAGCCAGTGTGGACATGAATTTCGACATAAAAGGTTTCAGGAAAGGGTAGAGCCAGGATAGGTACTTATAATATTTAAGTGTATTTTTCAATCCTAGGGTAGGGTGCATATAGCCAGGCCTAAACATATAGGCTTTCTTAAAAGGTAGTTTCATCAGGTCATTTTCGGTTTTGCCCTTTACCCTTGCCCACATGCTTTTGCCTTTTTCTGTACTGTCTGTTGCCGCACCCGATACATAGCAGAACGTCATGCCCGAATTTAACTTGGAAAGCGTTGTAGCCACCTTCATGGTGAGTTCGTAGGTCATTTGGGTATACTGTTGTTCCTTCATGCCAATAGATGAAACACCCAGGCAAAAATAACAGGCGTTATAACCAGATAATTGTGATTCTATCGCTGAGAAATCAATGAAATTGCTATGAATAATTTCCTTAAGCTTAGGGTGACTTATGCCTGATGGTTTGCGGTTAATAATCAATACCTGTTCTACATCTGCACTATTTAGACATTCGTGTAGTACACCTTCACCTACCATGCCTGTAGCCCCAGTTATAATAGCTTTAATTTTCATTTTACAATATTAGCGAATGAAGAGGACTATCGCCCTAATGGTTTTTCAATTCGGTAATTGAATTTGGTTATCGGATTTTTCTATGACTGACCTTCTTAATTTTTATTTAAAATGGCAATAGCATCACCTCTATCCCTAAATTTGCTCAAAACATTCTGATTATGAAACACAGAATCATTGTACTCATTTCAATTCTGAGCTTATTAATTATTTCAACTGGTAATGCAGATGCAGCCTATAGAGTTAAAAAGTCTTCTAGCCAAGCTATAGAAAATCAGTTTTCAGTCAATCCTGTATCAAACCCAATTATCAATTCTAGGGAAAATAATACCGATGTTACTTCTGTAAAACATGTGCATCAAAAAAGATCATGGGTGTCTCGTATAGTAAGTCATTTGTTACCCAATGAAGATGCCCTAATACCCTTGCCTGTATATATCATTTTGGCTTTTCCTTTTCTAGGCTGGTTGGCAATGGGGATAAATGATGATTTTACAGGTGATGATTGGTGGATTTGCCTTATCCTTTATTGTTGCTTTTGGTTGCCGGGATTCGTATTTACATTACTGAAAATGAGGAAATACTACCCAATACATGAATTAATTGAAGGGAAAAGCAACCATAAATAGGACTTTAGTACGAACGGACTAATTACTCAATTGTCAAAGTCCTCATTAATCTCAGAAGCTATACCAGTAAGGTCATAAATACTTTGTATATCCTTAAGGATGGCTTCGAAATTAATATTCAGGTCTTTTAAGATACCGGTGTGTAGGTCGAATACCCAACCATGAACCACTGGATAGCCTTTTTTTCTGAATGATTTTTGTACTCCAGCTGTTTTAATCACATTGGTGGCCTGCTCCCTTACATTCAGTTCCACAAGCCTGTTGTAACGTTCATGCTCATCTGTAATACTGTGTAGTTCATCGGCATGTAGCCTGTATACATCACGTATATTCCTAAGCCACGGGTTCAGGATGCCCATATCTTTGGGCTGCATGGCGGCCTTAACACCACCGCAATTATAATGACCACAAACAATTATATGCTTTACCGACAGGTGCTTTACTGCAAAATTGATGACCGATAACACATTAAGGTCGGTATTGTTTACCAGATTAGCTACATTACGGTGAACGAATACTTCACCGGGCTCCAGCCCCATTATTTCATTTGCCGGTACTCTACTATCCGAACATCCTATATATAGGTAGTCCGGTGTCTGGTCTCTAGCCAGTTTTTCAAAGAATTCACTGTCACGGGCAGTCATTTCTGCAACCCATTCCCTGTTTTTTTCAAATATCTGTTCGTAACTTACCATAGCGTCTTTGAAAGTGCAATATTACTTCAATTCCTGCCAATATAAAAGAACCAAACGAGTATGCTACTATCCTAGCTGGGATTTAATAATTGGATAATATGGTGTTACTCTAATCCTAGTTATTCAATGCTTCTTTTTCTTTCTGGAATCGTAGCATATTATCACGCAGACGGGCCGCTTCCATAAAGTCGAGATCTTTGGCTGCCTTTTCCATTTCTTTTTTAGTTTTGGTTATAAGTTTATCCAGTTGTGCTGCGCTTCTATAGCCGGTTGATTCTGGTTCGGCAGCTATAGGCAGCGCCTCATCATGAACCGCATATTTACTCTTTTCATCAAATCCCTTGATATCAAGCACCGAGCCCTGCAGCATTATCTCGTTGATGGATTTTCTAATTGTTTTAGGGGTAATGCCATGCAGCACATTGTAGCTTATTTGCTTTTCCCTTCGGCGGTCAGTTTCATCTATAGTCCTTTGCATGCTATCAGTAATCTTGTCAGCATAAAAGATTACCAGGCCATCCACATTACGGGCGGCCCTACCGGCCATCTGGGTAAGAGAGCGCTCATCCCTCAGGAAACCTTCCTTATCAGCATCCATTATGGCCATCAATGATACCTCCGGCAGGTCAAGACCCTCTCTCAAAAGATTTACCCCCACAAGCACATCTATAACCCCTAGGCGCAGGTCTCGCAATATTTCCACCCTTTCCAGAGTGTCCACTTCTGAGTGTATGTATTTAGATTTTACGTTTATTCGTTTCAGGTACTTATCAAGCTCTTCTGCCATTCGCTTGGTAAGCGTGGTTACCAGTACCCTGTCCCCTTTTTTTACCCTATAGTCTATCTCGTCCAGCAGGTCATCTACCTGGTTAATACTTGGCCTTATCTGTATGGGTGGTTCTATTAGTCCGGTAGGTCTTACAATCTGCTCCACTACCACACCTCCGCACTGTTCCAGTTCATATTTGCCCGGTGTGGCACTAATGAAAATCACCTGATTTAACTTGGTCTCAAACTCGTAAAAATTCAGTGGTCTATTATCTAGTGCAGAAGGCAGGCGAAAGCCAAAATCTACCAAAGTTATTTTTCTCGACCTGTCGCCTCCATACATACCACTAATCTGGGGTACGGTTACGTGGCTCTCGTCAATTACCAATAAAAAATCATCGGGGAAATAATCGAGCAGACAGAAGGGGCGGGCACCGGGTTTGCGCCGGTCCAGAAAGCGGGAATAGTTTTCAATACCGCTACAATAGCCCAATTCCTGTATCATTTCCAGGTCATAGCTCACCCTCTCTTTTATGCGTTGTGCTTCTATGTGCTTGCCATTACTTTTAAAGTATTCGGCTTGTGAGTTCATTTCATCCTGTATTTCGTAGATGATTTGGCTCATCTGTTCTTTGGGTGCTATATACAGATTGGCCGGGAAAATAGCGGCATTATCCATAGAGAGGATTCTCTTGCCATTCTCAGGTTCAAAACTTTCTATCTCCTCTATCTCATCGCCAAAGAAGGTAATCCTATACCCAAAATCCACATAGGGAAGGTTTACATCTACAGTGTCCCCTTTTACCCTGAATGTACCCCTGGTAAAATCCCCTTGGCTTCTATTGTACAATGAATTGACCAGTAAGTGCAAAAAATGGTTACGCCCAATATTATCCCCTTTTTTGAAGCGGATAATACTATTAGCATATTCCGAAGGGTTACCAATACCATAGATACAGGATACTGAAGCTACCACAATTATGTCACTCCGCCCACTCAATAGGCTACTGGTAGCACGAAGGCGCAGTTTTTCTAATTCCTCATTGATGGACAGGTCTTTTTCAATATAGGTATTAGATACCGGCATATAAGCCTCAGGCTGGTAATAATCGTAGTAGGACACGAAATACTCTACGGCATTATCAGGGAAAAACTGCCTGAACTCACCATAAAGCTGTGCCACAAGGGTTTTATTATGGGTCAGTATCAGGGTGGGTTTCTGTACGTTTTGTATCACATTGGCCACAGTAAATGTTTTACCCGACCCCGTTACACCCAGCAAAGTCTGGAATTTCTCACCCTGGTCTATACCTTCGGCAAGCATTCTTATTGCTTCGGGCTGGTCGCCGGCTGGCTGGTATGGACTTTGGATGTTGAATTTCATAAATGACCTAATGATGTAATAATAAGCAACCATCAAAAAAACGGTTCACTCCTATGCAAAATTCCGTATTTAATGTGAGAAAAAGTAAATTCTTTACACTTTGAGATTGATTTGTGGAAATCTAATTTGAGTATATCCATTACCGTTAAATAACGGTATTATATGCCACTAGAAATGACTTTAAGCCTTATAATTTGAAATGTTAAAAGTGGCACAGATTTTGCTTAATGATTTCTAATTGCTTCGAATAGACTGGTATTGAATGATTTAAATACTAAGCCCTTGTTAATGAGGGCTTGAAAAATTATTTTAATGCTATTTTATTGGAAGATATTTAACTTTTTGTTTAAGGATTTCAAAAACATTCCTAACTTCGTTACAAATTCCCTTTTTTATGCCCAAATTCTATTTTATGAAAAATTATGAGACCGGATCCAGCCAAAATGGTCTCATAGCCCATGCTACCGGAAAAAAGTCCGGCCAGGGTTTCTCTGGAATGATTAATCGCACTACAGCTAAATTGGCCGGCCTATGGGTGGCAGTACTGTTGTTATTGCTCACCGCAGGAATGCAAGCTTCGGCCCAGGCAGTAGAGCATGGGGCTGAAATTAGTAGAGGAGAAGTGAATTTCTCTGAGCTTGCAGCCTATTTAATTGCTCATCCTGAGCCATTGGTTAGAAGACGCATAGATGATGATGATGAGGATGAAGAGCATCCACTTCTTGTGCCTTCTGATTATTCATTGGTTAGATCTAAGGCTACCAGGACCACTATGAGAAGCTTAGGTGGTTTCATAATTCCAATGCCCGATTTGCCAGCTTCACCTACTCCGGCTGATACATTTCAATCAGCAGTAGATAATGGTACTTCTATACCTCCAGATACACATGGAGCAGTAGATTCTAACTATTGTGTTACAACTACTAACCAGGCTGTAAAAATTCAAACCAAAGCAGGTGGTGCAGTTTCATCTGTTTCCCTTAATGCTTTCTTTACCTCGGTTGTATCAGGAGGTGTTTTTGATCCACGAGTACATTATGATCCATATACCCACAGGTGGATTATTGTAGCTGTATGCGGAGCTCAAACTACATCGTCCTCAATTGTTATTGCTGTTTCCAAAACCAGTAACCCAACAGGTGCCTGGTGGACTTATATAGTTCTTGCTTATGGTGGTGGTGACCATTGGTTAGACTATCCGGATGTTGGTTTTAATAACAAGTGGATAAGTGTTACCGGAAACCTATTCCCTAACTCTACAGGTTCTTATGCAGGTGCTAAGGTGTTTATGTTTAATAAGGCCAATTTATTAAGCGGTGGCAGTGCTACCTATACTGCCTTTACCCAGACAGGCAGTTTTACTATATGTCCTGCACTTACTTACGATGCTACCACTCCTAACATGTTTGCACTTGAAACCATTGGTGATGATGGCACACATAGTTATTTGAAATTGTGGAAATTTTCGGGTGCTGTTGGTTCTGAAACAATGACCTCTGTTGCGTTTCCTTCAAGTGCGCCTTTCCAATATAATCCTTACGCATTCTCAAGTACTGGTGGCCCAGATTTTGGACCTCAATCAGGAACTTCAAATAAAGTGCAATCTAATGATGCACGTATCAACCAGCTAACATATATTAATGGTACATTATGGTGTGCCCATTCCATCTTCTTACCTTATAGTACTTCTGTAAATGCATCAAGATCAGGTATTCAATGGTGGCAATTAGACACCGCTGGTACTCCCATCCAGATTGGCCGTATTGATGATAGTGTTGGTGGATGGTTTTATTCATTCCCTTCTATGGCTGTAAATACAAGTAATGATGCTCTTATTGGATTTGCCGCTCTGAATGCAAGTATTCACCCAAGTGCAGGATATGCCTTGCGTTTACATACCGATCCTGCTGACTCTATGCGTCCTCCATTTGTTTACAGGCATGGCCAGAATACATACTTCAAAACTTATGGTGGTGGAAAGAATCGTTGGGGTGATTACTCTGGTGCAACCATTGATATTCCTAATATGACTGATTTTTATACCATACAAGAATCCGTTACAAGTACTGCTGATATTTACGATACATGGTGGGCGCACATTCTTACTCCTACACCATGTTCTGCACCTGCTACTATAGCTGGCACCACTACGGTTTGTGCAGGAAGTACTACTACCCTAACCGATGCCACTTCAGGCGGTGTATGGGGTAGCACAAACACTGCAGTAGCCACGATAGGTACTACTGGTATTGTTTCAGGTGTTTCTGCTGGTACTACAGTTATTTCCTATACAGTAAGTGGTGGCTGTGCTGCTACCGCTGTAGTTAGTGTATTAACCACACCTGCTGCAATAAGTGGTCCGTCTTCGGTTTGTGTAGGTTCAACAATAACATTAACCGATGCTACTGCAGGTGGCATCTGGACCAGTGTAACCACTCCTGTAGCTACCATTGGGTCATTAACAGGTATTGTTACAGGTGTTTCAGTAAGTGGTACCACCATGTCTTATACCTTGGGTAATGGATGTGCCGCCACAAAAATCATCAATGTCAATCCTAATCCTTCGGCAATTTCTGCCACATCAACCAGTACCTGCGTTGGTGGTTCAATAATACTAACAGATGGTACGAGTGGTGGTACCTGGACTAGCAGCAATGCAGCTGTTGCATCGGTTGGTTCTACCACCGGCACAGTTTCTGGTGTTGCAGTAGGTACTGTAGTTATGACATATACCTTGTCAACTGGATGCAGGGCTACTATTAGCCTTACAGTTAATGCTTCGCCATCTGCCGGAACCATAACGGGTACAACAACTGTAGGGGTTGGAGGCAGTATTACACTATCAGATGCTACCTCAGGCGGTATCTGGACAAGCGGAACTCCCTCTGTAGCTTCCATAGGTAGTTTAACTGGTGTTGTATCGGGATTAACATCTGGAACCTCATTAATAAGCTATACAGTAACTAATACATGTGGTTCAGCCCGGGCATTGGCTACAATTACAGTTACCGGTCTGCCCGCAATTGGAGGCCCTTCAGCGGTTTGTGTCGGTGCCAATATTACTTTGACAGATGCTACCTCAGGTGGTACCTGGAGCAGTTCTAATGATGCAACTGCAACTGTAGGCTCATCTTCAGGAGTAGTTCATGGAGTTTCTGCTGGTGGAGTAAACATATTTTATACAGTAGGTGCTAGTTCAGTATCCACATCAATCACTGTAACTGCTGTGCCAAGTGCAGGTACAATTACAGGTTCTACATCAGTTGGTGTTGGTGCTACAACCTTATTAGCCGATGCAGCACCAGGTGGTGTATGGAGTAGCGCTAATACAAGTGTTGCCACTATTGGCTCAACCGGATTGGTAACAGGTGTTGGTCCGGGTACATCTTTAATAAGTTATACTGTTACTAATTCTTGTGGATTTGCCAGGGCAACCACTGTAGTAACAGTTTCAGGACTTGGCCCTATAGGTGGACCATCTTCAGTATGTGTAGGGTCAACAATTACTTTAACTAATACTACTACAGGTGGAAGTTGGTTCAGTTCTAATACATCCGTTGCAACGATTATTACTGGAACAGGTGTTTTAAGTGGTGTGGCTGCTGGTACTGCAACAATTACTTATACAGTTGGTGGTAGTTCGGTTTATAGCGTAGTAACGGTTAATGCACCTGTATTTTATGGAGGTGATATTAGTACAGTAGCCGGTGATGGTACAGCTGGTTATACCAGTGACGGTGTCGCAGCTACATCATCGCAAATAAACTTCCCCCAGGGTGTAGCTGTAGATGCAGCAGGTAATATGTATATAGCCGACCAATATAATAGCCGTATACGTAAAGTAAGTGCTTCGGGCATTATCAGTACTATTGCCGGTACAGGTGTAAATGGATATAATGGTGATGGTATTGATGCCACATCAGCCAAATTGAATAATCCAGTTGGGGTAGCTATAGATGCTAGTGGTAATATTTATATCGCAGACCAACAAAATTTCAGGGTTCGTATGGTTAATCCTTCCGGGGTTATATCAACAGTAGCAGGTAGTGGAGTGCCAGGTTTCAG
>CANGSR010000178.1 GCA_947456055.1 Chitinophagaceae bacterium | reverse complement strand
GATAGTGAACTTGAAATCCTGAATATACTCTGGGAAAAGGGCCCATGCACAGTACGTGATGTGCATGAAGTACTGGAGAAAAATAAGGATGCTGGTTATACTACCACGCTTAAGCTGATGCAGATAATGCATGAGAAAGGATTATTGACAAGGGATGCCAAAGCGAAGAGCCACATTTATACATCAAACATTTCGCAGGAAAAAACCCAGGGGCAATTGGTGAAAAGGATGATAGATAATGTATTCAATGGTTCGGCATCGCAATTGGTAATGCAGGCACTAGGCCACCATAAGCCAAATGCAGAAGAACTGGATGAGATTAAGAAATATCTGGAAAGGATAGAGCAGGATACAAAATAACAGGTTAATATTTTTTGCACACATTAATTCACCAATTATGCAAACTATTTCAACTTTTTCAAATCTATTATCCCATTCCCTGGTTTGGGCACTAGCCTACTCACTGTGGCAGGGGTTGGCAATTTTCGCAGGCTTATATTGTGTACTTAAGGCCTTGCCGGGAATTAGTGCACGCATAAAATACCTTTTGGCTTATGGGGCAATTACTACCCTATTCCTTTGGTTTGTAAATACCTGGTTGGAACAATTTGATCGGTTAAAAACTATTGCAATATCTCTGCCTCAAGATTTATTAAAAGCTCATACCGAACTTACCTTTTATTCTAACTATGCGGATGGAGCAGCCGAAAACCCTACCCAATACTTTGCTAATGCCCTGCATTATTTAGAGCAGCATAATTTATTGATTATCAGCCTTTACTGTCTTGGTTTGGTCATTATGATGGTGAGGTTTTCAATAAGTATGTTTAAAGTGAATTCATTACAAACTAAGAGCCTTATAGAACCGGGAGAAAGATTGCAGCAACAGTTTGCCCTACTGAAAAGCAACCTGAATATCTCCGAGCCTATACGTTTATTTTTATCAGATAAAGTAAATACACCTGTGATGTTGGGTTTCCTGAAACCAATTATCCTACTGCCTATAGCCACAATTAATCACTTGAATACCGAGCAGGTGGAATCCATTTTGCTGCATGAACTAGCCCACATAAAGCGAAATGATTACTTGTTCAACATCTTACAAACGATTATTGAAACAATATTGTTCTTCAATCCTTTTGTATGGTTTATCTCAACCATTATAAGGCGGGAAAGAGAACATTGCTGCGATGATATAGTTGTGGCCACAACTACTAATCCGCTGCCCTATGCCAAAGCCCTGGCACTACTGGAAACGCAAAGAATTGCTGAAAAAAACCTACAATTGGCAGCAACCGGAAACAAAAAACAATTATTTAACCGTATAAAAAGAATAATGGAAATGAAAAAGAACAATATCAGCAATGGCCAATTTTTCATCATTACTTTGGCCCTTATAGCACTAACACTTTCAGTCGCCTTAATTACTTTCACCCCTAGCTATGCCCAAAAAGCAAAAAAGCAAAGCAAGGATAGTGTAATTACTAAAAACCATGTAATCTACAAGACAGTAATTATTGATAGCAATGGAAACAGGCAGGAAATAATTAAGGAATCGAATGACACGTTATCGAATACTTGTGGAAAAGTTGCAGGATTAAATGTGATTATTGATAAGCAGATGAATACAGACAATGTGAATATTGATGACATAAAAGTCATTTTAGATTCAACAGTAAAAGGCAATCATTCACAATTCCTTGTTTCAAACAATGGAAAGGTATCAACAATAATGCTCAATGGCAATAACCTAAATATGAATATAGATTCTATGGTAGGCAATGCTATTAAGCAAGCCCAAAACCAGGTTGTAGGCATAGATTGGGATAATGTAAAGTTGGAAATACATAGTGGAATGGCTGATTTGGATAAGGCTATAGGTGATACAAGCCAGATTCGTGGTGAGGTTATAAAGAAAATCATGAGTAGCATACAAATACTTGACAATGATACCGATATAGTGGTTGATTCAAAAAACAGTGATGGCACAAATGCACCTAAACACATTGTGGTAGTAAATGCCAGTAAACATACCACCTCGACCGGAACTCCAAAAGCCGAAACTACTTATGAAAAAATGATTGAGGATATGGAACAGGAGGGTCTTTTGGAAAAGGGAAAGAGCATCTTCATCACAAAGGAGGATAATACGCTAACTGTAAATGGAGTACAGCAACCAGCTTCAGTATTAGAAAAGTATAAGGCTACCCTATCCAACAAATCGGTAATATTAAAAGGGTATAAGGGGAATTTGAAAATTAGTCTTAAGGACTAAAATTTAGCTTGTTTGTTTGTTACAATAGCACCTCTCCATATGGGGAGGTCTTTTGTTTTAGAGCAAAAGACGGCTATTTACCTATCAATCTCAAAATACCCCTATCCTAACCTTTCAAATACCCTAGAATCGGAGTATATTTCTAGCCAATTCGTTTTTATGAGAAAATTACTATTGGCTTTGGGCTTGATATTGATTGTGATTGGCCAAATTTCTGCGAAGGAAAAAGCTAAGGTTGTTAATAATCAGACAAATACATTTACACATAGCGACTCTGTATATTATTCTACCACAGCATTCAGGCTTATAGGGCCATTTAGAGGAGGAAGAAGCGGGGCTGTGGCAGCGAGCTTTAAGAAGAAAAATGAATTCTATTTTGGCGGAACCGGTGGAGGTGTTTGGAAAACAACGGATGGTGGTAGTAATTGGAAAAATATTAGCGATAAATTTTTCGGGGGGAGTATTGGGGCGATTGCTTTGGCGCCTAGTGAGGAGTCGATAATATATGTGGGCGAGGGTGAAAGCACGTTAAGGAGCAATGTTTCGGAAGGGGTAAATGGGTTGTGGAAAAGCGAGGATGCGGGCAAGACCTGGAAAAAATCGGGACTGGCAGATAGCAGGCATATAGTAAGGATTATAATCCACCCTAAAAATCCGGATATAGCGTGGGTGGCAGTAATGGGGCACCTGTTTGGACCAAATGAGGAGCGTGGGGTGTATAAAACCATTGATGGTGGCAAAAGCTGGAAAAAAGTACTTTATGTAAATAATCAGACCGGGTGCAGCGACCTGATTACCGAACCGGGCAACCCTAATGTGCTCTATGCAGGCATGTGGCATGTGATACGTACACCCTATAGCCTGGAAAGCGGAGGTGATGGTAGTGGGCTGTACAAAAGTACAGATGGCGGTGAGACCTGGACAAACTTATCTAATAAAAAAGGACTTCCAAAAGGGATTTGGGGTATAGTGAATGTGGCTGTGGCTCCATCTAATACTGAAAAAGTTTTTGCCATGATTGAAAATGAAAAGGGCGGGCTTTATGTAAGTAAGGATGCGGGTGAAACATGGGCTTTGGCATCGCAGGAGAATGAGATAAGGCAAAGATCGTGGTACTTTAATACGGTGTATGTGGACCCGAAAAATGAAGACCTTGTTTACTGCCCGAATGTGGGATTTATGAAAAGCACTGATGGCGGTAAAACATTTCATGGTGTAGGTACACAACATGGCGACCACCACGGCATGTGGATTGACCCGGAAGATGGGAACAGGATGATATTAGCGGATGATGGGGGTGCCCAAATCAGCTTTGATGGTGGGCATAACTGGAGTACTTACCACAACCAGCCAACAGCACAATTTTATAGGGTGAGTACTGATAATGCTTTTCCCTACCATATCCTTGGAGCGCAACAGGACAACTCGACTGTAAGGATCAAGAGCCGTACATTTGGTGGGGGCATAACTGATAGGGATTGGGAATCAACTGCAGGATTCGAAAGTGGTTATGTAGTGGCCGACCCAACAAATCCGGATATAGTGTACGGGGGTAATTATGCAGGATATTTGTCCCGATACAATCATAGGACAGGTGAAAACAGGGCTATAAATGTTTGGCCCGATGTACCTATTGGTGTTGGGGCCGAGGCACAGAAGTACAGGTTCCAATGGAATTTCCCTATATTATTTTCGCCAAATAACCCGAAGCGCATATATGCAGCGGGAAATCACCTTTTTGTTTCGGAAAATGAAGGACAAAGTTGGGAGAAGATTAGTCCTGATCTAACCACTAATGACAAAACAAGACAAGCTGCAAGTGGAGGGCCAATTACTAAGGATAATACCACTGCTGAATATTACTGTACCATATTCACTGTTGCAGAATCGGCTATAGAAAAGGATTTGTTATGGACTGGCAGCGATGATGGCTTGATACACATAAGCAAGGATGGCGGTAAAAACTGGAAAAATGTAACCCCACCTAATGCCGGTAAATGGATGATGTGGAATTGCATAGAGACTGACCCTTTCAAAAAAGGCACAGCCTATTTTGCCGGAACAAGGTATAAATCGGACGATTACACCCCTTATATATACAAAACAGAGGACTATGGGACTAGCTGGCAATTAATTACCAATGGAATTGACAAAATGCACTTTACCAGGGTGGTTCGGGCTGATAAGAAACGCCCTGGCCTACTTTATGCCGGTACAGAATACGGTCTATATATTAGCTATAATGGTGGTGCTGAGTGGAGGAAATTCCAATTGAACCTACCAATAGCACCCATTACAGATATGACCATTAAAAACAATGACCTGATTATTGCTACACAGGGAAGGGCATTTTGGGCACTTGATGATCTTAGTATTATACAAGGGAATAAAGACGAATGCTTGAATAGTAACCTTTATGTATTTCCTGTAAATGAAACCTACCACGCCAATGGTTATGTAGATTCTAATATTAGAAACGGGGGGATGAACCCACCAACTGGGGTTGTTTTTAATTATTACCTGAAAGAGGCCAATGACTCATCGGATTTATGTGTAACTATTTATGACAGGGAAAATAAGGTGATTAAGACCTACTCTAAAACTGCCAAGGATAAAATAGAAGTAAAGGCGGGCATGAACCGTTTTGTTTATGACATGCAATATGAGCCGGCTGAAAAAATTGAGGGTCTTGTATTGTGGAATGGTAATGCGGGTGCACCTAAGGCTGCACCTGGAAATTATACAGCGAAGTTCAAACTAGGTAAGGATTCTACTGTGGTATCTTTTATAATTAAATCAGACCCTAACTATACTATTACTGATGTGGAATACCAGGAGCAGGTGAAATTCCTGCTGGAGGTGAGGGATAAATTTAGTGAAATACAGAAGGGCATAAAGAATATAAGGGCTTATAGAACTCAGATTAATGACCTGGTTGGCAGGATTGATTCTGTAAGTAGTAAATCATTAAAGCCACTTGCGGATTCAATCAATAAGAAATTGACGGGTATTGAAGAGACACTGTACCAAACCAAGGCCAAGGCAGGACAGGATATTCTCAACTACCCTATGAGGCTGAACGACCGCATGGCGGCCTTGTATAATGTGGCATCGAGTGGGAATAATGCCCCTACACGTCAGGTGAAGGAGGCATTCACCGAATTAAGTGCTGAAACAGATATACCGCTCAACAAACTGAAACAGTTGGTAACCAACGAAATTGCCAACCTGAATAAGCAGATTAATGAGCAGCATGTGCCAGTGATAGGGGTGAAGAATTAAAAGCAGAAGCCCCAAAAGTGAATCACTTTTGGGGCTTCTGGTATAATGCAGTATTTATTTGAAATTATTGATTCTGCTTGTTAGACATTGTGTTTTTGGCTTCAATACTTAGGGTTGCATGTGGCACGGCACGGAGACGTGCTTTGTCAATGAGCTTACCTGTAACACGGCAGATTCCGTAGGTTTTGTTTTCGATACGAACTAAGGCCTTTTCAAGGTGACCCATGAACTGTATCTGGCGGCTGGCTAACTGGGCTAATTGCTCACGCTCCATAGCACCACTGCCATCTTCCATATTCATGTACCTGTTTTCGGTATCTTCTGTACCTGCTTCATCCTTACGGGTAATTAAACCTTGCAGGTAGCTCAGTTCTTTACGAGCTGATTCCAAACGGCTATTGATAATATCCCTGAATTCAACCAGGTCTTCATCACTATACCTATATACAGGGCCTTGCTGTTGCTGAGGCTCATCAAGTATAGACCTGTAAGTCTCTGGCAAATACTGAATCATAGTATTACCTGGGTCAGCAGGTGCCTTTGATTTATTTTCGAGACGCCTGTGGGCAATCACCACCCCTGGTTTCTTTTCAACCGTTCTTGCAGCAGGGGTAGGCATTGGCCTAGGTGCTACTGGTATTGGCTTTGCAGGAATAGATTTAGAAGGAACTTCTTTCTTAGCTACTGGCTTTTTTACCGGTGCTGGTTCAGGTTTAGCAACTTCTTTCACCACTGCTTCTTTCTTTTTAGGAGCGGCAGGTTTTGGTTCTTCCTCAACTTTTGGGGCTGGCTCAGCTTTCTTAGCAGATGCCGCCTTCTTCACAACTTCTTTGGTTTCTGGCATTTCAGTTTTTGCAGCTTCTTTTTTAGCTGGTGTTTCTTTTTTTGTTGCTTCTTTCTTCGCCGGAGCTTCTGCAACTACTTCTGCAACTTTTTTAGTTGCAGCTTTCTTTGCAGGAGCCACTGGTGCTTCTTCTTTTACTTCTTCGGTTTTCTTAACTGCTTTTGGTTTTGCTGCTGGCTTGGCAGGTTCAACTACCGGAACTGCCTCTTTTTTAGCTGCTTTAGCAGGTGCTTTCTTTACAGATGTTTCATTATTAGCAACACTAGCACTTTCAGAAACAGTTTCTTTCCCCATGGCTTCCTTTGCAGGCGCTTTACTTTTGGAACCCGTAGATGGTTTTGCGTTTGTTGTTGGCGTTTCTGCCTGTTTGCTTTTTGTAGCCATGAGTACTAAGAGGTTTTTTTTATGAATATTTTGAGCGTTTCATCATTTACTTCTATGTCCGTACCCTCAGATAATGATGGTACTAAGCTAATTGTATCTGCCAAAATCTCTTTACAGATATAATCATTGTAATTTCTTACTGAATCATTAATTGATTGGTGTTCCTGTATTTCAACAGTGATACGGTCGGTTACTTTGTAATCGTTATCCTTGCGTATATTCTGTATCCTGTTGACCAGTTCCCTTGCATTACCTTCTTCGAGCAATATTGGTGATATAGTAATATCCAATGCGACAGTGAGATTATCCTTATTGGCAACTGACCAACCCGGAATATCTTCAGCTATTATTTCTACATCATCAATACTTATTTCTATTATCTCCTCCCCTATCTGAAGTCCAAATGCCTTATCCTTTTCAAGAATAGATATTTGGGCCTGGTTCAACTGATTGATTGCAGCAGCTACACTCTTCATTTTGGCTCCCATACGGGCACCCAATGTTTTGAAGTTTGGTTTTAGCTTCTTCTTGATAAATCCTTCAGTTTCGGTGAGGTATTCTATGTCCTTGATATTTACTTCACTCTTTATGAGGTCTTCAATTTTTTCAATTTGCCCCCTGGTATGCTGATCCATTACCGGTATCAGAATCTTCTGCAATGGCTGGCGAACTTTTATGTTCACCTTTTTACGGATAGATAATACCAGTGAAGAAATACCCTGAGCCAATTGCATTCTTTCTTCCAGCTCCTCATCTATAAAGCTTTCATCAGCCTCGGGATAATTAGCTAAGTGAACGGATGATTGATTATCTCTTTTGGTAACACCATTTAAGTTTTGGAACATCCAGTCGGCAAAGAAAGGAGCTATAGGTGCCATTAATAAGGTAATGGTTTCCAGACACTCGTAAAGTGTTTGGTAAGCACATATCTTATCATGCTCGTACTCACCTTTCCAGAACCGGCGACGGCAAAGACGTACATACCAGTTACTCAATTGCTCATCGAGGAATACTTCAATTGCCCTACCAGCCGCTGTTGGTTCGTAATCCTCCATCTGGGTGGTTACGTTATTAATCAGGGTATGCAAGGAAGATAATATCCAACGATCAATTTCGGGTCTTTCACTTACGGGGATGTATGATTCTTCGAAAGTGAAGTTATCTACATTGGCATAAAGTGCAAAGAACTGATAGGTATTGTAAAGGGTACCAAAGTACTTACGCTGCACCTCTTTAATTCCCTCAAGATCGAACTTAAGGCTATCCCAAGGTGATGCATTTGTTATGAGGTACCAACGGGTGGCATCAGCACTGTATTTTTCAATGGTTTGGAATGGGTCAATGACATTACCATGCCTTTTACTCATTTTGTTACCATTCTTATCCAGCACCAATCCATTACTTACA
The DNA here is from genome assembly GCA_947456055.1 of Chitinophagaceae bacterium. Taxonomy (GTDB): domain Bacteria; phylum Bacteroidota; class Bacteroidia; order Chitinophagales; family Chitinophagaceae; genus Nemorincola. The sequence goes on along the minus strand of CANGSR010000178.1, from coordinate 1,608 downwards.
ACAGTTTTGTAGGCAACACTATCGAATAGCATTACACCTAATGCATGCAAAGTATAGAACCAACCACGGGTTTGGTCAACACCCTCGGCAATAAAATCGGCCGGAAATGCACCACCATAATGCCCTGCACTTAATGGCAAGGAAGTATAATGAGTAGCGGGGTCGGGGAATAAATTTTTATTTTCGAATGGATAGTGCATTTGCGCATAAGGCATAGCACCACTGTCGAACCAAACATCAATTAAGTCTGGTTCACGTTGCATTGGCTTGCCACTGTCTGAAACAAGGATAATTTGGTCAACATAAGGTTTATGCAAGTCAAGACCATCTTCCAATAATTGATTCAGACCAAGAACTTTATTTGCCTTATGAGCTTCGCTCATCAATTCAGCAATGCTACCAATACATTTTAATTCGCTGCCATCTTCAGTAGCCCAAACCGGTAATGGAGTTCCCCAATACCTGCTACGGCTTAGATTCCAGTCAACGAGGTTACTTAACCAATTACCAAAACGACCCTCACCGGTAGCTTTTGGCTTCCAGTTAATTGTTTTGTTTAGTTCCACCATCCTGTCCTTTACAGCAGTAGTCCTTATGAACCAGGCATCAAGTGGATAATAGATAATTGGCTTATCAGTTCTCCAGCAATGTGGATAATTGTGTTCGTACTTTTCTATTTTGAATGCCTGGCCCTTTAATTTAAGACCCACTGCAATATCAACGTCAACATCTTTATAATCAGGGTCGTCCTTATAATTCTTAACATAGCGACCGGATAATTCACCCATATAATCGGTGAACTTACCCTGGCGGTCGACCATAATCAAGATACCTATATCATGCTTTTTACCTACCTTGTAGTCATCAGCACCGAATGCCGGAGCGGTATGTACGATACCTGTACCATCCTCGGTAGTAACGAAATCGCCTGTAATTATCCTAAATGGGTCACCGCCTGCTATTTCACGGCTGTTGCCATCATAAGGTAATAATTGATGATAACGGATACCTTCCAGGCTACTGCCTTTAAACTCGCCTAAAATCCTCCATGGGATGATTTTAGATTCAGCAGTATAAATTGAAAAATCGAATTCCTGACCTTCTGGCTTGAAATATTTGCCTAGCAGGTTTTTAGCTAAAACAACATTGGTAGGCTGGTGGGTATATGGATTGAAAGTCTGCACCAGAACATAATCTATGTTTGGGCCAACGGTCAGTCCACAATTGCTTGGTAAGGTCCATGGAGTGGTAGTCCAGGCCATGAAATAAACCTCTGCAGCTTTTTCGGCAGGTAGTAAACCACCGCCCACAGGCATAGAAACATAGGGTTCCCATGCATTTAAAGCTAATTGGTGCAATTCGGCCTGAATAGGATTAAGTAGTTGCAAATCCCCATCCTCATTTTTATTGAGGAGGCGGAACATAGCAACAACTGTAGTATCACGTACATCCTTATAAGTACCGGGTTGATTCAACTCATGGCTACTTAAACCGGTACCAGCAGCAGGCGAATATGGCTGGATACTTACACTTTTATAGAGATAATCTTTCTTGTAAAGCTCCTTGAGTGCCCACCAAAGGGTTTCGATATACTTGTTATCGAAGGTG
>CANGSR010000177.1 GCA_947456055.1 Chitinophagaceae bacterium | reverse complement strand
GTCATTGAAATTGTAAGGGGTAATGGTATATTGTCTGCCAATAGTCCAGTTTTGAAGGATTACTGAATTGTCGCTGAAAACAGGACCTGAGGTAATAATGAAGTTGGCTAGTTTACCTTTTGCAAGAGAGCCTATTTTATCATCCGCACCAATCAGGCGGGCAGGGTTAATGGTTAGGGCATTGAGTAGGGCAGTATCAGATAGCCCACAAATTATTGCCTTGCGGAGGTTTTTGTAAAACGTGGCGGCATCCTTACATTCATCGAGTGTTATAGCAAAAGGTAATTGGTTTATTGAGCATTGGTAAAGATTTGTAGGGGCAAGCTCCCAGTGAAGTAATACGGATAATGACACATTTTGTGCATCATAGGCATCACTCACATCTACTGGTAGAGGGAAATTAACAGGAATAATAAAAGGCATTCCCAAAGATTTGATATCAGCTATTCGTTGGTATTCATCACCCGAACCTTTAAGTACAAATTTGTGCCCAAATTCATTGGCAATCTTAGCCGCCCGCATTGAGTTGTACTTATCCCCAGCTTCAAATATTTTGGGCAATTTGTTGGTTTCATTGTAAGCCTCCAGAGAAATGTCGGTTTCCTTTTTTTGAGATTTATACCAAAGGGCATCATAGTTGGTCTGTCTAAGCAAGGCAATGGCTCCCATTAAAGAAGAAGGGTAGTCCTGGGTAGAAGACCCTTTGCCAAATGAATAATAAGTGGCTGCTTTACTATTTATTACGGTCAATTGATCGGCAGTATCTGCCAATGATACCAGTGCACCTGTTCCCCTCATAATACCGTCTCGCCAATGGGTAAGTACAGTGCCAAACCCAGCTTGCAGGTATTTTTGTGCTTCTTTGTCATTTTGTTTGTAGATTTCTAAGGCATTGGTTTCGGGGTGAATTGCCTGGTTCCAGTTTACTGCTCCCTGCCTATTATTACCCATTTGGGGGCCAGGCCTGCCTGATCTGGCGATAATTGGTTTTTGAATACCATAATCGGAAATGAGGTCAATAAAGGAAGGGTAGATATAGGCTCCATTTAAATCAATATTGATATATCCTGCCGGTACCTGTATGTTTTCGCCAATGGCTTCTACCTCATCATTATTTATGAGTAGGGTTGCTTTATTGAAAATATGTGTGGCATCAGCATATATGTGGGCATTTGTAAAAGCATATTTGCCAGGTTTTAAATCAGCCGGGCCGTTTACCGGAAAGGTGGTCTGGGCAATTGATTTGGTGAACCAGACCATTGCCAAAGCCAGTATGATAGTAAATTTGTTCATGACTGTAAAGATGTAAAGTATTTTGGAATAAAAGAGGTGTAGAAATAATTTATTGATCTTAAATTGAGGTGATTTTAGGGTGAAAAAATCTACTTGCTTCAGATGTATGAAAGAATAATCAATTTAAATTAGTGGTTTTCCCTTTCTTAAAATAAGCAATTTACATTTATCTTTGTTGCAAATGGAGGAACCTATGATGGATGAATCAAACAATATCGTATCGCTGAAACAGGCAAATATTTACCAGGGCAACAGCCTGGTGCTAAATAATGTGAACCTGGAGGTTGATAAGGGAGAATTCATTTACATGATAGGTAAAACAGGTAGCGGTAAATCCAGCTTATTGAAAACCCTTTACGGGGAACTATACCTAAAAGAGGGCGAGGGGAATGTAGCAGGGTTTGACCTAAAGCAATTGACCTGGCAGAAAATACCTCTTTTGAGACGTAACCTAGGTATTGTATTTCAGGATTTTCGCTTGCTTACTGACAGGGATGTTTATGACAATCTGGAGTTTGTGCTTAAAGCCACAGGCTGGAAGGACAAAATGAAGATGAAGGAAACTATTGAGAATGTACTATCAAAAGTGGGACTTAAGAATAAGGGCAGTAAAATGACCTACGAAATGTCGGGCGGGGAACAGCAGCGTGTGGATATAGCCCGTGCATTGCTCAATAATCCTAAGCTGATATTAGCGGATGAGCCCACAGGTAACCTTGACCCTGATACCACTGATGAGATAATGCAATTGCTATTCAATATATGCCGTGACTACCAAACTGCATTCATAATGGCTACCCACGATTACACCATAATTCAAAAATACCCAGCGAGGGTTGTGCGTATAGAGCATGGTATGGTAAAGGAGATAAGTGCTGCGGGGGTGTAAGTGGTATCCTTATTGTATTTTTAAAAAGTGTTCAATTTTCTCAATATAAACCGACCCAGGATAATCTTTTGCCAATACTGAAAATCCTTCCATATGCCCACCCTCAAATTCTACTAATGTAACTTGCGGTTTGACAGTTTTCAGTTTCTTAACAGCGGATAGGGTAGTTACCTCGTCTTTTTTACCAGAAATGATGAGTATTGGTTGCTTGAGGTCTTTTAAAGTTTTTTCATAAGATTCAGACCCCTTTGGTAGGATGATTTCTTTGCTCTTTTTTGCATAATAAAATTTTATCGCTACTAGGCTGGTAACATATCCTTCGCCAATAATGAAATCGGGTTGGCAATATTGTGTAGCAAGGGTGGCAATTACAGTGCCCATAGAAAAGGATATGATACCTGTTTTATTATTGGGATATTTGGTTTTTGCGAATTTAATTATAGTACATAGATCTGTAGCAAACTCATTGTAATAGAGCATCTTAGTATCAATAGCGAAACCATCACTTTCGCCAAAGCCACGATAGTCAAACATAACTACAGTAAATCCTGACTGGGCTAATATTGTGGCATGCAATAGCCACCACGACATATTTCCGGCATCAGCATAAGCAAGGACCAGAGTGGTATGATTGTCGGCTTCATTTGTAGGAAGAAATGTCCAGGACTTGAGATTTACTTTGTCAAGTGTAAGTATGTCATTCTTTTCGAAAGGGATTTTTAGTGTATCAGGGATAGCCTCATATTTTTTTGAGGGCTTAAGGGCAAATGTTTGCACCGATACAAATAGGAGTAAAAATATTAGGAGTGTTTTATACATAAAAGGTCTTTTCCTCAAATGTATAGCACTTGTCTAATATTTTATATTTAATTAGGTTAAATAAGGTTAATGTGCTAACCGGTTTATTACCCCTTCCTGTCAATCACCAATTTAACCAAATGTTTACCCAGGCTAGTGAGCCATAAAAAGGGCAGAAGGAAAATAAACAGGGGGTTGAGGCTTACCAAGCGGCTATAGGATTTGAGTTCGCCCTTACGCATTTTCCACTTGTTTTCACTAATGCCACCCTTGCTGGTAAATTGCCTGAAAATCTGGGTGAGGGGTATGGTGATGAAATAGATTTTATGCTTGTAGCCAATCCGAAGCCATAGGTCGAAATCCTCTGTATACCGCATTGTAGATTCAAAACGGTATTCGGGTTTGTTGGCAATAATGGCACATGAGGTAGCAATGATATTGCCAGGTAGTAGTTTTATGAAAGGTAATTTGTACAGTACAATATCTTCTGGCAGGCGTTTATTGATAATCTGTTCCTGGGTAAAGGGATGGTAAAACAGATTAATACCGGGTTTGGCAGAAATGATGGTATTTAGGAGCATCAGTTTATCAGGATGCCAGATATCATCCGCATCCAGAAAGGCTATATAATCGCCACTTGCCTGATCCATGCCTGTATTCCGGGCAACTGAGCTACCAACATTGAATAATTTGGAAAGGTATTTTATTCGGCCTTCATACTTTGTCTCTAATATTTCACGAGTAGAGTCTTTGCTTGCATCATCAACAACTATAATCTCAAAGGCAGGGTAGGTTTGAGCTAATACTGATTCTAATGCACGTTCTATCGTTTTTTCAGCATTATAGGCAGGTATAATTACGCTAAACTTTAAGTCCCTGTTTTTGATTGGCGTTTGTTGGCTAGTGCTCATTTTACCTGCGGTTGGTATTATATCTATTTGGGGTCAAAGATAGTGGGCCTGGAGATTATTCTGATAATATAGGCTGGGTTAAATTAGTTGGATGCGAATAATTGGGCATAGATAGACACCAATTTCTTTTCTTCTTCTTGCCAGCAATATTTCTCCCTAGCCAGCAAGCAATTCTGTTGTAACCGGGTATATAATTGCCCATTATTCAGCATCAGGTTGAGTTCCTTAGCAATACTCACTGGGGTAGGGGAATCAATCAATTTTGCAACTTCAAATTGTTGATTAATAACTTCATATTCAGGGTACTTAATGCATAATTGAGGTACTCCATAATGCATATAATCGAAGAAACGGTTGGCTAATGAAAGGCGGTTACTCAAGCTGGTATCCTCAAATAAGGTGATGCCAATGGTAGCCTCCCTGGTATATTGGGTCAATTGTTCGGGCGGCACATACCCTTTGAAAATAACCTTATCAGTTACATTATATTTTGTTGCCAGTTCCTGGGCTTCTTTGTAGAAATTTCCCTCACCACAAACTACCAATTTGCAGTCTACATATTGCATGGCAGGTATCAGTTGTTCAAAACACCTGCCTACATTTACCCATCCCTGGTACAGGATATACTTTTCGGGCTTTGGGGGTATTACCAATGGTTTGAGGATGGTGGCATTCCTTACCACACCATAGTTTACATCATACCTTTTCCTGAATTCATCGGCATAACAATCGCCAATGGTATAGCCTGTTGGGAAATTGGGAACTGTATGATTGCCTATCCATGTCCACATTTTATGCACTGCAGGGCGGGAAATAACTTCCTTAAGGTCGGTGAAAATTTCATGTGCATCGTAAACCCTTTTTCTACCAGTAAGCTTTGATGCATAATAAACAGGAAGAATAGTATCCAGGTCAATAGCACAAAGCGCATCAGCCCTGCGGAAAAACAGGAAGAAAAACAGGAATAGCCAATACTGGAAATACATTATTTTGCCCTCCTCGGCAATAATGGGTAGGCGCACTTGTTTGAATGGCCTTGCAACTAATGGCTTACTTTTTTTTCGTTTGAACCCTACCAAAGTAACATCATAACCAGCATTTGCCAGGGATGTACATATCCTTATCATGCGTTGGTCATAATTAAGGTCGTTGGTAACCGTGCATATTATCTTTTTTGAAGCCATTCGGGGGCTGTAAAGATAATCCTTAACAGCGAATTGTAATCCTAAGGTCTGAAACTCAAAATTACTTAGTTATGAAAGTTGTTGTAATAGACTTCTGTACTGTCTTTAGAGATATAAAACGTTTCATAGTCGGTATTGGTTGTCTTGTCACCAAAGCAATCTATAATTGTGTCGCCAAGTGTTTCAGGTTTGAACCAATTTACACCGTCATTACTTGTTGGTGCCTTCTGGGTTCGTATTTGGCATGTATAAGTATGGAGTGATAAAATACGTTTAACCTCTTCAGGACATGTTTTGAAGTGGAGATAAATACCATCATCTAATATTGGTAGGTTATGTTCTTCATTATCAATTATATTGAGACAATTGTTTAGGGGGTTGCTAAACATAGCTACATATATATCAATTCCACTTCTGGGGATAAAAGTAAAAGCAATGCAGGCAAGAGAAAAAATCAAAACAGCCCAAAATGCTTTTCTGTTTCTTTTGTATAATAACCTGAATAACAATATAATTACAAATGCTACCAGAATACAGAAACAAAGTAGGATTAATAGGAATGACATTGTGTAATATTTAGATTAAAAGTTGATAATTCTCACATAAAAGAAATGGATTTGAGGCCAAAAAAGTAAAGCCAGACTTAAAATTTAGTCTGGCTTTATCAATAGAATCTTTATAATTATTTTTAAAAAAATACTATATTTAATGCCTTGGCTTTTACATTGATTGCGGTAAAACCACTTTGCCCAAAACTTTTTTAATGTCTCTTATTTTTTTAGAATTTGGGTCTTTTTTGGCATTATTTAAAGTAGCATCAACCTTGATATTTAAATCGGGTAGTAATTTATTTAGGTGTTCTAATTTGTTATTCATAGTTTAAAATTAAATCATGCTCGCCTCAATTAAAAAGGGACGATTAAATGTATGTCATATGTCTTTTAATGCTCTATTATTCTCTAATCCCCATCACCAACACTCTGCTCATGCCATGGGAAGCTCTCACCATTTTTAGCATTTTCCCAATAGAACTTAGCCCTTGGATTATTATAATTGCCAATTTCATTCATGGTTTCGGCATCATAGAGGCGGCCATTAATCATGGTGTAACGTATGCTTTCTGTATTCTGGATATTGTCTAGTGGGTTTTTATCCATAATAATCAGGTCGGCGAGTTTGCCGGGTTGCAGTGAGCCTATCCATTTATCCAGGCCTAAAGCTGTTGCAGGATTAATGGTGGCTGTTTTAAGTGCTTCAAGGTTGGTCATGCCACCCTGTGCCATCATCCATGTTTCCCAGTGCGCCCCAATGCCCTGTATTTGACCATGTGCACCCATATTGATGGTAACTCCGGCATCAGTAAGCTTTTTTAGGCTTTTTGATACCAGTATGTGGCCATTTTCATATTCTTCCTCAGGAGCCATAGTGCGGTGACGGCTGCGGCTATCTATTACAGCACGGGGCGTAAACCTTAGTAGGCGTTCCTTTTCCCACACATTAGTATGCTGATACCAATAGTTTTCACCATTCAGGGCACCATATGTTACAATAAGCGTGGGGGTATTAGCCGTGTGCGAGTTTTTCCAGAGTTGTATCACATCATCATAGAGTGTGGCTACAGGTATATTGTGCTCAATAGTAGTATGCCCATCTAATATCATACTCATATTGTGGTAGAACATAGATCCTCCTTCTGGAACCACTTCCATACCTAGTTCACGGGCTGCTTCTATCACCATTTGTCTTTGTTCACGGCGGGGCTGGTTATAGCTTTTTACGCTAAATGCACCATAAGCCCTTGTGCGACGAAGTGCACTTTTGGCATCATCAAGGCTATTAATAACGGCTTTAAAATCACCATCAGCACCATAAATGATTGTACCTGTAGAGAAAACCCTTGGGCCAACCATCAGGCCTGCCTTAATCAATTCACTCTGAGCAAATACCATTTCACTCACTGCCGATGGGTCGTGCATGGTGGTTACACCATAAGCGAGATTGGTATAGTAGGGCCAATGTTTTTCAGGGGTAAGTCCATAGCGGAAGTGATTACCATGAGCATGGGCATCAATAAGGCCTGGCATAATGGTTTTGCCTTTGCAATCAATGATTTTTATATCTTTAGGTAAGGTAGCTACATCCAGTTTTTCAACTCTTTTTATAAGATTTCCTTCCACTAAAACCGTTCCATCATTAATGATCTGGTCACCATTCATGGTGATGATACGGGCATTGGTAAAGGCTATCATGCCTTTTGGCTTGTCGGTTTTCGCTTTCAAACCAATAGTGATACCCTGTTCAGGAAGTTTGAACAAAGAATCGGGATGACCTGCAATAAATTCAAAACGGTCGGCAAGATTGATACTAAAGTATTGGTCCCCAAGAGTGTAGTTAAGCTGTTTATTATCAGCACTCCAGTGCAGATTAATACCTGCATCTTTTGATACCCTTTTTACCGGGAACTCAGATGAATCGGCAGTGAGGTTTATTTCTTTTCCGGTATGTGGGTAGGGGGCAATATATACCTCGTGAAGGTTTACAAAGGCTACCCAGTCACCATCTGGCGACACAGTAAACTGGCTGGTGTATTTGCCTTTGAAAATTGTCCTGATATCACTACCATCTGGTTTGCAACTTGCAAAAGTTTTCTCAAGGGCACCAAAGATATTCCCGCCATCCTGATAATAGATGCGGTCGCTGGTTTTGTTGAATTTAGGGTACTCACCTTTATCAGTTACAAACTCTTCTTTGCCACCATTGGCAGGCATCAGGTAGATGCCCGGTTTTATAGTGTAAGTATTACCCATTATACCGTTGCTGCCTTCCTTAGTATAAACTATCCATTTGCCATCTAGAGAAAAGGCTGGTGTGCGGTACATTCCTTTTTTGGTGCTCAAGGTTACTGGCTTGGCTTTGCCATCAAGATTCAGTTTTACGAGGGTTCCAGTAGTACTATCATTCCAGGTTACATATACCAGTGATTTGCCATCAGGTGAAAATGCAGGTTCAGATTCCAAAAGCGGGCTATTAGTGATACGCTCAGGAACACCATCCGGCAGGGGCTTTTTGTAAATATGTCCCAGTGCATTGAAAACCAATAATTTTCCATCAGGTGAGGTTGTGGCATGCCTGATAACATTCACCTTAAACATATCAGGGTTGAGTTCCTGTTTAAATCTAACCGCATCAGTAATATGCTGGTTCACCTTGCAGGTAAAGGGTATTTCAGTAGCAGAGTTAGCCTTGTTTACCGCAACTTTCACGATTTTACCACCAGCCCAAACTATGATATTCTGGTCATCCGGAGTCCAGGCGAAACCAGTATAAATGCCGAAAATGGTCCATGCCTCCAATTGGTCTTTACTTAGCTGGTCATATATAGGCCATTCTTCCCCTGTTTCAAGTTCACGCAGGTAAAGTACTGTTTTTGTACGCACCCTCTTTACGAAGGCCATTAATTTGCCATTATGAGCTATTTGTGGCCTGAAGGCACTACCATCACCACCAGTCACACCTTCTATTATTCCTTTTTCCCTGTCAAAGCGTTTAATCTGGAATACTTCTACATTAGGATTCTTGTTATACTGGAAAAATCCTCCTGGGTACATATCCTCACTGTAATAAACATAGCGGCCATCTGGTGAAAAGGATGGTTCATTTAGGTCTTGCTGGTCGTTTTTACGGGCAGTAAGCTGTAGCCCGCTGCCACCGTTTACATGGTACATCCATAATTCACCTGCACCCAGGGATCGTTGGGAAGTGAAGTGTTTTCGGGCAATAATGTACTTGCCATCAGGAGTCCATACTGCATTGTTGAGCAATCTGAAGCTTTCTTTGGTCATCTGCCTGGCATGGCTGCCGTCACGGTCCATAATCCAGATATTGTCACCACCTCCTGCATCTGAAGTGAAAGATATTTGTTTGCCATCGGGGCTAAAGCGGGGTTGTACCTCATAAGCCATACCCGTTCTCAATACTTTGGCTTCACCACCTGAGATGGGCATAATGTAGATTTCACCCAGCAAGTCGAAAACAATATCCTTGCCATCTGGCGAAACATCAAGGTTCATCCATGTGCCTTCAGTAACAGTGAAGGACACATCTTTCCCAGGCCCACCCGGATTATTTACGTCCCATTTTTTCTTGTCTTTATCCTGCCCATTGGCCACGAATGGTAGGGTGAAGAATAGCGCAATAGCAAATACCAAATTATACCGCATAAATAAACTTATTTTATGGGGATAAAGATAAGTTTAGGTAAGGATAATTGGAGGGGTAAGTTTTGGGGGGGAATTTTAGGCGTGGATTAAACCAAGCTCATACATTTTAAGTTGCAGCATTTCAGATATTGAAGAAGGTTTAGGGACGGGATATAATTCACGTTCGTAACCAGCTATCATTGTAGATACAGTTTGTAATTTGTTCGTTTCTTCAGTGCTGAGATTCGAAAATCCCTTTTTAATATAAATTTCTATTTGGTCAATTGCCAATTGATAATCTTGTTCGTTATTTATCCGTAGCATGATTCTGGGATTCTAGATATTATGCAAATTACTGTTTCAAAAATTATCAGACAAATATCTAGGCTTGGATTTTTGCTTAATATGATACATCTCCTGTTTTCGAAATTTCTACCTATTTTTGTTATAAATCAAACTGCTATGAAAATCACATTTTTGCCACTATTATTAGGTGTATTGCTTTTGTATTCAGCTTGCCAAAAGAAGCAATCGGGCAATACCAGCATTTATATGACAGCGAGCATTAC
>CANGSR010000176.1 GCA_947456055.1 Chitinophagaceae bacterium | reverse complement strand
ATTGTAGGTAATTCAATTTTTCTTTTGCTTCTTTCAACCCCTTGGCTTGTGTAGTATCACTAATTTCCTGGGTTTTCAAAAAGTGTATCCATTCATCCAGGGTATCTTTCGAAGCATTATCAAAATCATTCACTTTAATGATATAGTATTGGGGATGTATTTTTGATATTTCATCAGCCTGGAAAATTTCCTGCTCCTGCTTAGATAGCTTTAGTTGGTCGTTTTTGCGCTTGCCCCAGAAGTTGGTTGCACCATAATAAATATAGTCCAGCCCTACGCCCAAATTGAAGTAGACAATATGGATAGAGATTATTTTCTTCACCTTGCTATATGGCATGCCCTCATCCATATTTTCTATTATCAGCTTTGATGTGCCAAATAGCATACGGAGCAAGTAATCAGCTTGATAATCATTCTGGATTTCTATAATAATCAGCTCGCCTTTGGAATTTTTCACCAGCAAATCGACCCGATTGAGTTTATTTGTTGATGCCATTTTATTGCTTTCGCTTTCCAGGATGTCCTGAATCTTGATATCCTCTTCCAATAGCTCACTAAGAAACCCCTCAAGGATGCCGAAATTGGCTTTATTCCTTAAGAGTCTCTTTATTGCCCAGTCGAATCGGATTAAGTTTTTCATCTTTACTTACTGATAAAATTCAGATGCAAATATAAACAATTATTTACCGTGATGAATCTGGAGGTAGAACACTAAAAGTGTAAAAAACCAAGAAATCGAAAAATGAATATTAACCTCACCTAACATTATTCACAGCAATTTTCTATTTTCACATTTCAACACTAAAATCACGATTTTATGTTTTTACATTTTCAAAATAATGAGGAGAAAGCACCATTAATCAATAAAAAGCAAGCATTGATTGACGAACAAACCTCCCCCTTGCAAAGAATAATGTGGATTTATAATATTGAAGAACCAAAAAAACGCACCTTTGAAAACAATATCTGCACCTTCCATATTGGCAAAGGGTATTTTTTGAGTGTAGCCCATAATTTGAGAATACAAGCTGGATATTATAAATCAATAGACGAAGAATTATTCAGGAGGGAGATTTTTCCAAAACTGGATGGCTCACAAAACCGTTTCCTGGAGCAGCAATATTTTTACGATGCCTATACCCAGAAAAGATACCTCAATAGTACTGACCCTGCAAACCTGCAAACAGTCAATAATATACTGAAACAAAAACGCTTTGATACCCGTTGGGTTACCATGGCCGAAAAAAGGATATGCGTACCCCACCTGCTGTTTCAGTTCAAAAACAATTCATTTTACAACGATTCATGGATTACAAGGCAATTTGATACTAACCACATGTTTTATGATGCCGAGCAACATAAATACATTTTTCTGCTTGAGGTGGAACTGGTACAAGCCTTTTATAGTGCCGATGTGGCTTTGTACAGGATAGTAGGTGCATCGCAGGAAATAATAGACAAGATACCAAGCATTGATATCAACTACGATTTTCTCGACACATCTGATAATGTATTATCCTGCCTTCAATCTTCACCAAGTGGGCCTACAGGCAGATTGCTCAATAATGCTATAATAGAAGGGATGCTTGACCACTTCAATATCTTACAGGACGAAATAGGTGGCAATTACTTGTTTGAGGGGTATCGGTATTTGGTCAAAGGTTATTTCCGGTTTGGTTCTTCTGGCGCTCCTTATGTTTTTTATGATGCTGCACAGGAAAAATATGTTGTCAATGCCATACAAAGTGAAGCAAGTGGCATTCAACTATCCATAAAAAACGATAAGGAAGGTAATTTCCAGTACATCAATGCAATAGCGTCGCCCCTGCACATCATAAAGGATGAATTAGAGAAAATAATCAATGCCTAAACAAGATTGAAATTGCCGTACAAAAATCTTTATTTCTTATTACAGGCTTATCCTATTAATTTTACCGCATCAAATACATAACAAATGAAATTAGTAACTTATTCAAGAAACGGGAAAGAACAACTGGCTTTTTATATTAATGACAAGCTTTATGATACCAATAAAGCCGGGGTGCATCTACCAGCTACAATGAATGAATTACTCCAAAACTGGGAAAAACATATTGATGCCCTAAAAAGGGTGGAAGAATACCTAAAAAGTGGTAAAATCAATTGCGAAAGCATTCCATATCCTGATGCTGAAATTCTGGCTCCTGTGCCTCACCCTACCTCATGTAGGGATGGGTATGCCTTCAGGCAACACGTAGCAGCTGCACGCCGCAATCGCAAGGTGGACATGATTCCCGAATTTGACCAATACCCAATATTTTACTTTACAAATCATAATGCTATCCAGGGCCCTGGTAATATATATGTGATGCCCGACCATTTTAAGAAACTGGATTTCGAACTGGAAGCTGCTATAGTTATCTGTAAAAAAGGCCGCAATATCAAGGCGGAAGATGCCGACCAATATATAGGTGGCTACATGATAATGAATGACATGAGTGCCCGCACCCTACAAATGGAGGAAATGCTACTGAATCTGGGCCCAGCTAAAGGTAAGGATTTCTCAACTGTAATCGGGCCAATACTGGTTACTCCTGATGAATTGGAACCTTTTAAAATACCAGCTAAGCCAAACCATGTAGGCAATACATATAACCTTAAAATGACCTGTTCTGTTAATGGCATCCAGGTGAGCGAAGGCAATATGGGTGATATGGACTGGACATTTGCCGAAATTGTAGAGCGCTGTGCATATGGTGTAGATATATTGCCCGGTGACGTTATTGGCAGTGGTACAGTAGGTACAGGATGTTTCCTTGAACTGAATGGCACAGGAAAACTCAATGACCCGGCTTATCAGGAACAATGGCTTGAGGATGGTGATGTGGTAGAAATGGAGATAGACGGTCTTGGCCTGCTGAGTAACAGAATAAAAGCAGAAAAAACTGACTTCAGCATTTTGAGCCTAAAAAAGAAATAACCAGTACCTTATTAACATCTTACTATCTTTTTAAAATACTAATGAACGAACAAACTATTATAGGCATTATTGGCTCTGGTGCAATGGGTACAGGTATTGCCCAGGTTGCGGCTATGGCAGGCCACAAGGTAGTGTTATCTGATGCCAATGGCGAAGCACTAGGTAGGGCTAAAGCTAATCTTACCTCCACCTTGATAAAACTTCAGGAAAAGGGTAAAATCAATAATGCCGGCCAAATATTAGAGAATATATCTTACACTCCTTTTGCACAGCCTTTTACCGACTTAGCCCCTTGTGGACTGATTATTGAGGCAGTGGTGGAGCAACTTGATGTAAAGCACAATGTTTTTAAAAACCTTGAAGCGGTAGTGAGTAATGATTGCGTTTTAGCTACCAATACTTCCTCACTATCTGTTACCTCCATTGCCGCTGCCTGTCAAAATCCTTCAAGGGTTATTGGGTTGCATTTTTTCAATCCTGCCCCTCTTATGGCACTGGTGGAAATAATACCTGCACTACAAACTGAGGCTAACCTTGTTCCGGAAAATAAAGAGCTAATGCTGAAATGGGGCAAAACACCTGTAATTGCTAAGGATACACCTGGATTTATAGTGAACCGTGTGGCACGCCCCTATTACGGCGAAGCATTACGTATTTTTGAAGAAGGTATTGCTGATATGGCTACCATTGATTGGGCAATGACCGAAATTGGCAAGTTCAGGATGGGACCGTTTGCATTGATGGATTATATAGGCCATGATGTGAATTATGTAGTTACAGAAACCGTATTCCAGTCGTTCTTTTACGACCCAAGGTATAAGCCATCCTTCTCGCAAAGGAGATTATTGGAGGCCGGATGGCTGGGACGCAAATCTGGTAAAGGTTTTTATAATTATGCTGACGGCAATACTATGCCTTTACCAAAAAAAGATTTAGATTTGGGCTTGCAAATATTTGAAAGAATATTGGCAATGTTGATAAATGAAGCTATTGATGCTTTGCATCTTAATATTGCAAATGCAGCTGATTTAGAAACGGCAATGACCAAAGGCGTGAACTACCCCAAAGGCTTGCTAGGTTGGTGTGATGAATGGGGAGCTGCCAATTGCCTGGCGAAATTAGATAGTCTATACCATGAATATCATGAAGATAGATACCGGGCAAGCACATTATTAAGAAAACAGGCTATTGGAAATAAAAAAATTGTTTAATTTTCGCCGATGAAATTTATTACTCTGGTAGTCTTAATCTCGCTTTTCACCTCACCAGCCTTTTCACAGGGTGCTAATAAAATTGTTGGATTTTATGGAGGTGGTGGATTGGCAACATCTAACAACTATGATGTAGCCATTTCAGGTGGTTTATCTTATAGTAAATCCATTTCTCCGGTACCAAGAACTTTTTTAGGTGTAGATATATTCTATCAGGGTTATGCGGTTTCTTACGACAACGAGGCAGGCTCAGCGAAGTTCGGCCAGGGACAGGCTGGTGTAAATATTTTTAACAAAAGTGCTTATGTGTTTTTTAGTCCTAAACTGAGTATCGGCATTAGAAAAGAACAGAACATTAAATTTTACACAACAGCAGGTATCGGGTACAATATGAGTGGTACCGAAACAATGAGGAAATGGGACAACAGATATGGCACATTACCTGGCAATTATGATAGTACTATCGTAACCACCGCCAATATCAATAAAATGCTTGTACGGGTTGGATTTGGACTGGAGGAATACCTGAGTGTAGGTAACAGATGGTTCTTATGTTTCAGAGAGGATTTTGGGTTTATTTCTAATAGTTTAAGTACTACAAGTGATTCAGACAACCCATCCAGGACCCCATATAGCCCGCATAGCTTAAACCCAGGTTATGTTTCGATTCAAATAGGATTTTCACATACCAAAAACTACCGGTAATTATTCAACTCACATACCCTTTATCCTGAATAAATTATTTCCACAAAAGGATATGTAATATGCGTATAGTTCTACTCAGTGTCCTTTTTTGCGTTTTCAGCTTGTCTTCCTTTTCCCAGGGCCAGTATGCATTTTTGGCAGGGTCAGGATTTACCACATCCTACACATCACATTACACCCCTACCCTTGACGGTTATTTCCTCACCCGGCTAACCCGAAGCCTTTATGCCGGGGGAGCACTTTCTTATCGCAGGTATTCGTTTGAATATTCATCCGGAGCGGGAAATCCGGCCTATGGCGACGTACTAAACATTAAACAAAAAAGCTCCTACCTATATTTAGCACCCAGAATAGACCTGGGTGTGGGCTACCGCAAGAGATTTCATTTTTACTTTGCCTTAGGCCCTGGCATACTATTAGGGGGCAGTAAGGAAACATCTTACTACGAACCCTTGTACCAGCACACTGGCCCAGCTTCTGGCAGCGATACGGTCACTTACAATACAAATGCAAGTATGCGTACTTTAATCTTCAATTATGCAGTAGGGGTAACATACCGTTTGCCACTAGGTTATTGGAATGTGATTTTTTGCCAGGAATTCAGCTATATTACCAGTAAGCTCAATTACCCTGGCACCAACCTTAATACTAGTTTCCTTAATTTATCAGTAGGCCTCACTCACAAATACCCACAGGTGGCTGTGGAGTACTAAACTTCCATATTCCCTTACCTAAATTATTTATACTAATCCAGCTCCTGTAGGTTAGAGTGCAAGTTTAGAGTATCCCCTTTTTCACTTATCGAATTCCATTACTCCTCTTTTTATAATTGTATACCATCAAACATTTGTAATACCTTTTTATTTTCATTATCATTGCGTATCTGAAATAAAAAACCAGAAATCGCATGAAATTTACTTTTATCGCAATATTGCTTTTATGTTCTTTTAGTTCTTTTGCACAACTCGACCGGATTGGCATTGGATCAGTAGTCGACTATAGTCCGTACCTACAATCGGAAAATGGGAAAATAAGATTGGTGATGCAGCAGGATGGAAATCTTGTTTTGTATCGAACAGAGGATATGGTGGCTATTTGGGCCACTAATACCAATGGATCAGGTGCACAATCGGCACATTTTCTATTCGACGGGAATTTTGTGCTGTATAACCAAATGCACGATGTGAAATGGGCAACCAATACATCAGGACATTCAAATGCTGTATTAATCCTCCAAAATGATGGCAATATGGTGATGTATGATGGTGATGCACCTATATGGTCAACAAATACAGTAGGCTGCCAAAGACATATAAATGGCCAAACAAACACCACTACTACTACAGTAACAACTACCACAGTAGTAGAAAACAATAGGAACCAGAACTGGCTGGAAAAAGAGAAAAGGGAACGTGAATGGAAGAACCGAGACAGAGGTGACCATGACAGGAAAGAACACGATAACAGAAATGGTGATAATGACCGCCTGAATGCCGGCACTCGTATAATTAGGGGGCAATCTATACCATCGGCTGACCATAAAATAAAACTAAGCCTTGATAATAATGGAGAGCTGGCACTTATAGTAGTTGCCACCAATGAAATATTATGGTCGGCAATGACGATGGGATCTGATGCGGCCTTTGCCATCATGCAGGATGATGGCAACCTGGTGGTGTATAATAATAGCCAAAAGCCATTGTGGGCATCAAATACTTATGGCCATGCGGGAGCTTACCTTGTTTTACAATCTGACGGGAACTTGGTAATTTACCAGAATAATATGGCCTTATGGTCTACCGGGACTGTGGGTTGGATGCATTGTGCACCTCCCATGCGTGAACAACCATGGTTGGAAGGTGGCAAACTGCTGCCAGGCCAACACCTGTATAAAGGAGAAAGTATAATATCTGAAAATAAAAAACTGAAATTGACTATGCAGGATAATGGCAACCTGGTATTGTTTGCCAACTCCAATATTGCTGCCTATAATGATGCTTTGTGGACTTCTGAAACAAAAAATACCGATGCGAGTTTTGCAGTAATGCAGCATGATGGTAACCTGGTGGTGTATAACAACAACAGGAAACCATTGTGGAGTAGTAAAACCAATGGCCATCCCGGAGCTTATCTGGTAATGGAGAAAGGTGGCAATATGGTTATTAAACAAGATAAAGCCCAGCTTTGGGAATCAGAAACCGAGGGCTATTTGATAGCCTTCAAAAGGAAACCAGCTAAAGCAGCACCACATACTGAAAATGACAAGGATAAACAGCTGAAGGAACAAAAAGATAAGGAAGAGCAGAAAAAGAAGGATGAGCTACAGAAAGAAAAAGACAAACAGATAAAGGCAGCTGCAGATAAGGCCCAACATACTAAAGACTCTATAGACAAGGCTGAACGCAAGAAAAAAGATGAGCTTATAATAAAGGCTAAAAGGGAGGACTCATTGAAAAAAGTAATGCAAAACGAAAAGGGTATATCTACCTCAGGCACTGATGCGAAAAACCAGAAAGCCAATGATAAAAAAGCCCCTGAAAAAGCTAAAACAGCCCAGGACTACGAAAAAGAAGCCCAGGACAGGGCCAAAGCCATAAGGGAAGGTGCCGACAAAAAAATACAGGACGCTGAAGCAAAACGCAAGGCTATAGAGAACAAGAAATAGTAATGATAAATAATTTAGTAAAGCCTAAGGCAGTTTAACGACTGCCTTAGGCTTTTTAGTTTATGTTTAAAGGTGGTAATGAAGTAAAAGGCTAATATTGACTAGAATACCCATACATGGAGGATATTGACCTAATCATTTATTACGATATACACATTTCACATTCGTATTAACCCTGGCCATTTTTTAATTATCGCAATCCTACCTCGTCTCTGCTACATCTGTATCCCAATGACCAGGGTTTCTTACAATACCTTGTTTGTGTATTTGCTCATTTACATAGCGGCCATAACACTCATTAACACCGGTATATAAGTGTTCCCGGTTTAATACATGTCCCCTGATTTCATCGAAGGCAAGGGCAAGGTTGGTAAATGCCTTTGAGTTGCGCAAATCCATTATCCATTTGCCCTTATAAGATATAGTATCGTGTTTTTGTATTGGCCTGTCAACCCTTATTTTGGGCATCAGGTACATATCCATTATTGAAAACCAGTGGTACATGCTGGTCAAATTGTTCCTAACCAGCAAACCTGAGAATGGGGCATAGGCGAGTATTTTACGGGCGGATAACTCGTCCATTATAAACATATGGACTTCTTCCTCTGGCCTGATTATATCCCAGTTTTTAGTGTTATATACCTGGCGCTTCTCTTTTACTTCCAAATAAAACTTCCGGTTTACTTTGGCATTTTCCCGCACTTCAGTAATAAAATCGAGAAGGGTAAAATCCAGCAATTTGAACTCGGCAGAATTATCTACATAAGCATAGTTATGATTTTTGAAATAGGCTTTCAACTCCTGTTCAAAACTGTTTTCAGGCATAAAAATTAGTTTTACTACAGATTGGGATAGTGAAATAACAATAATTTGTCCTAATAAACAAGTCAGGTGATGATTCTACCGATAACCAAACTATTTCTTGAAATAGCTACCCCATATTTTCTCAATTTTGGTAGCAATATGGTAAGCCAAAAGTGGAGGGACAGCATTGCCAACTAACTTATAGCCATTGGATGAATTAAGGAGGAAACCCCGGCCACCATCCTGTTTGGGAATTACAAAATTAAAGTCATCAGGAAAAGTTTGTATCCTGGCACACTCCCTTAATGTAAGCCTTCTTTCACCCTTACCTTGGTTTAGTTCTTCAATAAGCTTACCTCCATTGGCAACCGACAACCTCCTGAACTCAATATTACCATGGTGTTCAGACCGGATTGTTGGCCCCAGCCTGTTCAGATCCACCTCTTTTTGCCCCTGGCAATGAACACCCATAAACTTAGCCTTTGAGTAATAGGTTTGGGATGGGTCTTTAGAGATTCCAGGTTCTTCCAGGTCGAGTAATACTTTATTCACCGCATTAAACTGTTTTATCAAAGGCTCTGCATTTGAATGTTGCATTTCCCCATTTAACCTGTGTGTAGGTGTAGGGTAAGGGGATAATTCATCAGGGATGTTTCCACTTTGCAGCAACTTTAAGATACCAGGTTTTAAAGCAGATTTTTTGATACCAATAAATATAATACGTTCCCTTGATTGCGGGATACCATATTGGGCAGCATGTAAAACCCGGGGTTCTAAAACAATGTACCCATCGCCTCCGGTTTTTGAAAAGTCGTTTTGTATGATTGATTTTACAGTTCCTAAATTAGCCAACCCCTTAACATTCTCAGCAATAAACATTTTGGGCCTTGTAATTTCCACCACTTCCTTCATCCACATATAGAGCTTGCCCCTTGTTTCTTCAGATGGACCAGGAATATCAATTAATAATCCATTGTGGTCTTTATGGGAATCAAAACCTTTTCGTTTACCTGCTACGCTAAAATCCTGGCAAGGGAAGCCACCGGTAACAATATCTATATCATTAGGAAAAATGCTTTTGTCCCCGTTTTTAAATTGTTTTACATAATCTACAATGCTTCCTACCTTAAAAATACCCATTACATCAATTTTTCTTTTTGAGAAATAATCAACCCAGGCAATTTTGGCGTGTTCATTAATATCATTGGCAAAAACGGTATCAAAAAAAGTTTCTTTCAGCAATGCCCTACCCTCTTGCTCCCCAATAATCCAATCAGTATGCATCCCGGTATTGATAAGAACGGATGGAACTGTAAACCCCCCTTCAAAACCAATGTCCATGCCACCACAACCAGAAAAGAGGGACAGTAATTTCTTTTTCATAAAATCCAGATTCAAATTTAGGAGTAAAATGGTAGAAAAGATAAATAGTAGGATTAAAAGCCCTTTGAGCACCCTGGGATTCAAGGGTATAAATTATTCACTCCCTATGGGAATATGTACTTTTGAATTTAAAAGAAATGAATTACTTTTACAGTATTAAAATCAAT
>CANGSR010000175.1 GCA_947456055.1 Chitinophagaceae bacterium | reverse complement strand
TAAAGAATTAGGTATACAGCAAGGTAAAGAACTAGGTATACAGCAAGGTAAAGAACTAGGTATACAGCAAGGTAAAGAATTAGGATTACAAGAAGGTAAAGAATTAGGATTACAAGAAGGTGAAAATAAGGCTAAACGTGAAATGGCAAAATCGCTTAAGGACAATGGAATACCAATAGAAGTAATAACGAAAACCAGTGGATTAACGATTGAGGAAATTCAGGAGTTATAATTACTCTTCTTTTTCCTTCTTTTTGTCGTCTTTTTTATCATTAGATTTGGCTTGATCCTTATCATCTTCCTCATTTGCCTCTTCGTTGGCTTCTTCGGTTTCTGATGATTTTTCGAGTTTTTCTTTACCCATAGGTAAAGTACCCTCATAGGATGAAGGTGCATTTTTCTCTGCACCAAAATAAAAATGAAAACCCAGGCCACCAGTAGGCATTAGGAAAGTTTCGGTTTTAGAGGCTGATAAGGCACCATAGCCTGCTTCAAGAGTAATTCCAAAAATGCGGCCAAAAATCACTTCATAACCTAGACCAGCTGAAAAACCGGGTGCAGAATAGGTAGTTTTTCCTCCATTTACGAAGCCACTATTGTTGTAAGACCAATTTAAAATCCCACCACCTGCATATAGAAATGGTATGGCAATTGAATTCCTACCAAAAGCCCTGTAAGAATTGAACAGGTAATTATACTTGATGCCATAATAAGAGTACCCGTAATCATCAAAATTTACTGGAGATATAATTGCCTGCAAAACAGAATGTTTGGAAATACCCAATTTAACTGATACAGATGAAAGTGGATGTGAATATTCCACACCAAGACCAATTTTATAATATGGCGGCTTAGGTTTCTTAGCCAGTTTCACAGGTTTATCCTGGCCAATGGTTAATTGGCAAATTAATAGTGCGAATAAAAAGAGGGTAATTTTCTTCACTAGATTTGTATAGGCAACAAAAGTATACATTAAAAGTTCATAAACAAATGCTGATTATCGTTTCGGGTAATAGCAACCATGGATTTCATTATATACGAACGGAATAATGCCGCAAAGCTAGCGTCGACGCTCAAGTACTTTACGTATTAGGTCAAAGTAAAGAGTGATATATAGCAGAATAGAGAATAACCAAATGATAATCACATTGAACCAAATTGTTTCAACCTGAAAGCCAAACAGATTCTTGGAGTAGGAATAAAATGGGGCTGAAAACAGGCCACCTTTATTCCATTTTATAAACACAGGTTCGAACTTTCTTATAGTACCTTCATCACCTATCATTATTTTATCTCCGGTACTGGTATTATCCATAACAATTTCACCAAGCCTTTTGTTGCAGTGCCTATGCTCAAAACTTTTTAGTTTTTCAATGGAACCAAATTTAGCTACAAGCCTATGTTCAAGGTTTTCCTTAATGGCCTGGGCTTTGTTGCTTTCCCCGAAAAAATATTTCTTTATGCTATCCAGGTTCTCCCGGCATGCCATCAGGAACGCTGAATTGGATTTATCTGATTGGATTTTACTAAAATCCTTAATTTTTACATCAGGATATTCATTCTTCAATTCCTGAAATTCATTATTCACTAAGGATTCCAAATGTTTTGCACTATCTGCACCTAATTTATTGCTAGCTATTAAGTCAGTAGCCGAACTGACCTGTTCATCAATTTTATACCACCAATAATTCTGTCGGTAGGCCACATTCCGCTCCTTCTTTTCGGCATCAAAGTAGAGTTGCTCGTATTCGTTATTTTTAAATTGGTCGGTGGCTAATGCTTCATAGGCCCATCGGGAAACCATGACATTACCAATAAATGGCACTTTAGCATTATTACCCATAATAGGGCTTAAATCTTCAAATTTCACCAATACCCCACTAAGCATTATTTGGGGAATGATTAAAAATGGTATCAAAATATAAACTGCCACCCTGGTTTTCAATCCCGATGAGATATTTAAGCCCAATAAATTCCCAAAACATGATACTGAAAACAATACCAGGAAATAGTGGAAAAACAAACCACTAAAGCCTAACAATAAATTACCTACCAGCAGAAATAATAATGATTGCATGGCCGATAACATAAAAAGGAATGACAATTTGGATAGTAAGTAGCTATTTCTGCTTAGCTGCAAAAAAGACTCCCTCTTCAATATTTTCTTATCCTGGATTATTTCTTCTGCACTTGCCATTAACCCTAAAAAGAGCGCAACAATGGTGCAGATGAACATATATACCGGGATATTGGGATTGCTACCAAATTGGTATTCCTTCCCTACACCTTGCGACCTTAAAGCAACACCTAAAATGAGTGCCAAAACAGGACCCTCGAATAAGGTAATAGCTATATATTGCCGATTATTCAGCTTGGCAAAGAAATTTCGCTGAAAATAGATTAGAAACTGTACTAATTTATTGGAAACCGTGGGTGATTCATGACACCCATTAGGCTTATCTGAATTAATTAAATCATTTTCAGACTTTACAAAATGACTTTTGTAGAGTTTATACCATTCTTCCGACCTTATTTTTCGCTCATTGGTCGCCCTACCAAATTCATCTACAGTCTTTGATTCTATAATCCTGAATATCTCTTCGGGATTGATATTGCCACATTCAGAGCATTCACTATTTTCATAATCCACATAATTCATCTGCTTCTTAAAATAGCGTACCGAATCAACTGGATTGCCAAAGTAAACTGGATAACCACCTGTGTCTAAAATTAGCAACTCATCAAAGAGCTTGAAAATCTCAGATGATGGCTGGTGGATAACTACGAAAATCAATTTACCAGTCAATGCAAGGTGCTTCAACAAGTCCATTACATTTTCAGAGTCATTTGATGATAAACCTGAAGTAGGCTCATCAACGAATAATATTTCAGGCTCACGAATGAGTTCCAGTGCTATATTGAGGCGTTTACGTTGGCCACCACTGATATATTTGTTTAGGGGGTCGCCTACCATCAAGTCTTTAATGCCATATAGCATTAATGAATGAAGGCAATTATCAACCTTCTTTGTTATTTCCTCATCAGATAATGAGCCAAAATAGAGTTTGGAACTATAAAACAGATTTTGAAAAACGGTCAACTCTTCAATCAACAAGTCATCCTGTGGGATATTACCAATCAGACCATGAAGCTTGTTTTTATTGGAATGGAGGTCAATTCCATTTATTAGGATTTTACCTGCCGTGGGTTTAGCACTGCCATTAAGCAGGTTGAGCAATGTAGTTTTTCCTGCACCACTATTCCCCATTACACCCACCAGATTGCGTGATGAAGTGGTAAAAGTCAATTCATGTAATGCCTTTTTACTCTTTTTGAAACTATAAGTAAGGTCGGTAACCTCAAATCTTATTTCATCAGAAATATTGAATCCAAGAAAATTATGAATAATATCATTGTAATAAACAGGGGCAAGTTTCGCCCCCCTTATCACAGAACCTGGCTCAAATACCTGAACTGAACCAGGCAACACTGCCCTACCATCAAGTAAAATCTGGTCGGTACCAAAATAATTGAAAACAAAAAATTGAGGCTCATCAAAAATCAGGAAAATGAGTTTACCAGATAAGTTTTCCCTTTGAATATGCCGTTGGTAAGATTGGGGCGAAGCCAACCTATTGATGACTAAGAATTTATCATCAAGCCCTTCTTCACGGCGAACTTCATTGCCATGGACCAAAAGATAACAATTGTCCCGGTCGGCATTACTAATAGTGAATGTTTCAGCTACGGTATTCAGGAACTCCTTGTGTTGGCCGGTAACCGATTCAGTGGCTGTATTTAAAAATTCAAATAGTCGCAGCAGAACGATGATTTTCTGCTTTTGCTCCAGTTCACGGTTTATTTCAGTGCAAATCCTTAATACCTTTACTGAGTTTACAGAAGTTCTTTTTCTTGTTTTGCCTTCTTCTGATTTACCTTTCAGGTTATCAAGGAATTCATCATAAACTTTGAGGTAGTGAATGATAAAGTGGTTGCTCAATTGCCTCCTTAGAAATCGTTCAACAATTTCACGCCCTTTAATCCCAACTTCATCTGTATTGGCAACTATTGCAAATAATTGCATTAATGCCCTCAATATACTATCACTCATATTAAGGCCTGATTACATGATTAAGAATTATTGAAGGTAATGTTTATTTTAGTATATCTGTAGGTATCAAATTGATAAGACGCACAGGGTGCGTCTTATCAATCAAAATTCTTTATTTAAATCTAATATTCTCTTAAATGCTAATTCAAAAAGATAAAATAGGAATTATTTAATCAAACCAGCCCTTACTTTATTCAATAAAGCAGTAGCCTGTGCAATTTTTTCAGGAGTTAGGTCTGCACTTGTTTTGATGATTTCGTCATAAGACTTACGGTAATCTTTCAGAGAAGCCAACAATTCTTTAGAATCTTTATCAGTATACTCTTCATACAACTTTATCAAGTGGTAGATGTACAGATTCTCACTATAAACCTTTTCGAAGAATGGAGTGTTTTCAGGAGTTTTCTTTAAATCCTTCAATAGGTTTAAGCTCAAATAATTTAATTCAATAAGCGCACCTGCCAATAAATGACTTGCAGCAACAATGCGGTCATTTTTCCTTAGGTATTTATCAGTTTCATTAAATACATTATCAATGATGGTGATAACCGAATCTTTGTTATTGGCATTAGATTTAAACCTGTCGATATACATATCGAAAACCTTATCCATATTCAAATCCCTTGACAATTTCTGGATTACGCTATAATAACTAAGCATTTCCTGGTTCTGGCCATAGAAGTTGATATAGGCCATATCAATACCATAAACACCAAATCCCACTTCTTTTTTGAATGAAGAAATGTATTTATCGGCATTAGATGCAGGATTCAGCAAATCTTTACGGAATGGTGCTTGGTAGTTATAAAGGTCATTTACAATTTCGAAAGGAGATGGGAAATTTGCCTCAACGGTTGCAAATTTATACTCAATGGCCTTTTTCTTTGTTGCATTTACAGTGTCGGTTTTAGGAGCAGCAGCTACCGAATCTTTTGGTGCTTCAGCTTTATTTTCACCAGAATTACCACAGGCCGACAAGCCAAGTATCGCCACAGACAAACCAATGGCCGAAAAGAAGGTTGAATTTAATTTTAACATGAAACGGGTGTTTTGACAAATGTATAAAACCTAAGGGAAAAAACAATTTACCTTTCTATTAATCTTAAGAACTTAGGCAAAATCAGTTTTCAATACGTTGATTACTTCGCCAATAGGTAGCCCCATCACATTGTAATAATCCCCGTTAATTTTCTCAATACCTGTCACACCTATCCATTCTTGAATAGCGTAGGCTCCTGCCTTATCGTAAGGCTTATAATTAGCTATGTAATGTTTAATCTGGACATCAGTCAATTTACGGAAATAAACTTCGGTGGTAACGGAAAAGCAAACTTTCTTTTCACCCTTTACAATGCAAACTCCGGTTACCACCTTGTGCATCCTGCCTGATAATTGGGTTAATATATCTACAGCATTTTGCTCGTCCGTGGGCTTACCTAGAATGTGATGATCGAGCAATACAACAGTATCGGCTGCAATAATTATTTTATTATCAACGAGATGGGCAATGGCAGAGGCTTTTTTATTGGCTAAAAATTCGGGCACATCGTCCCCTGGCATTCCAGGCGGATTGGTTTCATCCACATCAGCAATAATAACTTCGAAATTGAGTTCGGCCATTTCCATCAATTGCTTCCGCCTGGGCGATTGTGAGGCAAGAATTATATTATTCTCCAAATTTTTCTAATTTAATTGATAATGATAAATGATTAAAGTACAAATACCCAAAACCATAATAATTTTCAGGCCCTGGCTTGCCTTATGGTAGTGTGAAACATCTTTACTCTTAAGTAGATAGATAACCCAGACTAATACCGGCAAAATTAATAGGCAAGAAAAATAACCGGCCAATAAATAGTATTGAAAGACAAACAAAAACATTGCCGCAAAAATTAAAGAGGTAATTGTAAGGATTGAAATCGCTAAAATTGTTCTACGTGCAAACTGTATACCCATTACCACTGGTAATGTTCTGCACCCTTCCTTTTCGTCTCCTTTAAAATCTTCTATGTCCTTTACTATTTCTCTAATTAAAGTGAGCATAAAGGCAAAATAGGTATAGATACCTAATACCCATACAGGGATAGATGATTGGGCAATAACAAATGAGTAATCAATCTCATGAATATTCTGGATGATTGGTTGGACATCAGTTGATATGCCATGCAAAAAAGGTTGATAAATCACCAAAACCACCATTGTAAGTGCAACCAATAAAGCCACAACTATATTACCTATCAACAATTGCCGCTTGAAATGGGTAGAATAATACCATAACAATGTGATACAAAATACCTGAACCAATATCCACTCTAAATGATGAGAGGAATAGGCAACATAAGATGACAAACAAAGTGCAATAAAATTCAAAAAAAGATGAGCCTTTATACCTTCTTTAAGATGGATTTTATTACCTAATAGAACTTTGTTTGGGTGGTTAATCTGATCTATATTGACATCAAAGTAATCATTAATTATGTACCCTGCAGCGGCAATCAGGATTGTTGACAATGAAATACACAAAAAATTAAGAAAATCTACATTAAAAAAAAGACGACTGGAATGGGCTATTCGTTGGGGTTCTAATACAAACTTCCACGCAATGAACTGCGTAAAAAATATGATTAGTAGATTTTGCCAACGAATAAGCCGGAGCCAGGCCATAATATTATTATTGATGATAGATTATTGCCCTAATGCCAATGACAAACTAATGTTTATCTCATCCACTCACTTGGATTCACCCTCCACTCTTCAAGGGTAGCTTTTTGCTCGGCAGTTATCATTTTCTGGTCTTCGCAAACCTCCATAAGTGCCTGGTAGTTGCTGATTGTGTACAAAGGCAATCCGGCAGCCTTAAATGCCTCATCAGCTACAGGGAAACCATAAGTAAACAAACCACACATACCTAATACATCAGCACCCTGCTCCCTCAATACATCCACCACCTGTAGGCTGCTTTTACCTGTTGAAATCAAATCTTCAACCACAACTACTTTTTGGCCTTTTTCCAAAACACCTTCAATCTGGTTGCCCATACCATGTTCTTTTGGTTTGGCCCTCACATATATGAATGGTAGTTTCAACAAATCGGCAGCCATAACACCATGTGCAATACCTGCGGTAGCAACGCCGGCAATCACGTCAGCCTCTGGGAATTTCTCTAAAATCATGTTCGCCAATTCGCTTTTAACGAAATCACGCACATATGGGAAAGACAAAACCTTACGGTTATCGCAATAAACAGGAGAACGCCAACCTGAAGCCCAAGTATATGGTTTTTGCAGGTTAATCTGTAATGCTTTAATTTGCAGTAGTTTTTCGGCAAAATGTTTTTGAGTACTCATAATAAGTGTCAAAAGTAAAAAGCATTATGCAAAAAGCAGTAAAAAGTCAGATATTTATGAATAAATTACACCACCTAGTACAAAGTGATTTCAAATAGCTACTTTATTACTAATTAAGACCATTGCCTTAAAACACCCACTACCCAAAACTGTATAACATGATTTTTTCAAAGAAAATATACATCAACGATAAACCATTAATCCTCACTACAGATAAGGGTGATTATTTAGCGAAGAACCCTGAAGCAGAGGCATATTTGGTGATGAGTGGGGCGAATAAAGATAATATTTTATCAGCTATCAGTCAACTGGACAAGCCAACCCTTTATGGAATAATGATTGAAGGTGATAGTGAAGAATTGATTGAAAAACAATTATCGAAATTATTCAGGCCAATAACTGCCGCAGGAGGTATAGCTTATAATGAGGATAACGCAATATTAATGATATTCAGGCGTGGCAAATGGGACTTACCAAAGGGCAAACTTGATGAGGGTGAAGGAATAGAAGAATGCGCCCTAAGGGAAGTGATGGAAGAAACCGGCCTGGAACACCTGTCAATTACTGAAAAAATAATTGACACTTATCACATTTACCACCAAAATAACGAGCAGTTTTTGAAGCTTACAGTGTGGTACAAAATGACTGGCACTAAGGCTGATAAGCTTTCACCACAAAAAGAAGAGAACATTATTGAAGCCCGTTGGGTGGCACAAAAAGACCTTGCCCCTTTTGCATCCCGAACTTATGAGGCTATAAGAGAGGTATTACATGTGGCTGGTATGAGGTGGTAAGCTTATTATTTTTAACCTTGCTGAAACATTTACCAAATTGATTTCCATTAATTTTGTGGCATGAATTGGATAGCATTAGAAACTGAGGAACAATTAGCTACAATAAAAGAAGAAAGCAATACTAGACCAGTAGTTATTTTCAAGCACAGTACAAGGTGCTCCATTAGCAGCATGGCTAAAAATAGATTAGACAGGGAGGTTCCTGTCGAAAATATCAATTTCTATTATCTTGATTTAATCAGGTACCGATCTGTATCTAATAAAATAGCCGAGGTTTTTAATGTTTATCATGAGTCACCTCAGATATTACTTATCTCAAAAGGTGAATGTGTTTATGATGAAAGCCATAATGGTATAAGTATGGATGATATTAATGATGAGGCGAAAAGGTATTTAGTAAACTAAAATACCATTAAAACTCCACTGATAAATACCATCATGCCAAAATTGGTTTTATAGTTACCCCTCTAATTTCAGACAACTTTTTTACATAGGAGGCTGAATGAAATCTGGGGATTCCCGCATTGATTACGCAAAACAATTGTAGTTCCTGTTTGTAGATGGTAGCTTCACTTTGTTTTAGTAAGTAAAGCACCTCTCCCATTACCGGATAATCGAAATTGATTTCCACCAGGTCTTCAATCCATTTTTCAGTAACCGGAGCCTTGCTCAATGCTTCTTGTGTAACTGTCTTGTAAGCATTTATTAATCCGGGAACACCTAGTAGTGTTCCACCAAAATACCTTACAACTACCACCAACACATTTGTAAGACCAAGGCTATCAATCTGTCCTATAATGGGTTTACCCGCACTGCCTGAAGGTTCTCCATCATCATTTGCCCTGTATTGGGTGCCATCAGTTCCCAGGCGGAAGGCATAACAATGATGTACAGCCTTGGGATGTTCTTTTTTTAATAACTGCAATTTTTCCTTTACATCCAATGCGGTCATAACCGGATAGGCATAAGCCAAAAACTTGCTCCCCCTGTCCCTAAAATCACCTGTGGTATTGGCCGATATGGTTCTGTATTTATTCGTATCTTCCATTTATACTTACGCTAAAATCTCACTTATTTATCCCCGGCTGCTATTAAGTAAATTGCAAGGATAGACATTAGAAGGCCCAAGATACGCATAGAATTTGCTTTCTCCCTGAATAGAACTATAGCTGTGATAGCCGACATAACCAGAATGCCAATATTCAAAACAGGTATCGTAGCCGAACTTTGCAAAAAATTACTGTGCAAGGCTTTGATAAAGAAATAAATAGAAAAGTAATTGGGTATGCCTATACAAATACCCGCTATTATATTACGGGGTAATAAGACAACTTTCTTTAGTGCTACCAAAATAGTGAGTAAAGCGATACCGATAGCCCCAGCCATAGAAAAACAGAAAATGGTATAAAGCGCCTGGTCCTGATTGGTATTTAAGTGATGGGATTGTACATAATTCATTAAGGTATCGAGTAAGCCACCTCCTATAAACAAGAGCGAGGGCCAAAATAGGTTTTGGGGCTTATTGTCATCGTTATGTACTCTTGAGGTAAAGTAAACAGCAGGGAAAGCTATAAGTATGCCAATGATTTTTGCTGCACCGGCGTGTTCATGATATAGGAAAAAGGAAAACAAAACCGGAATTACCAGCGAGAGTTTATTGGCAATAGTAGTAGTGGTAATACCATCAATTTTGGTAC
>CANGSR010000174.1 GCA_947456055.1 Chitinophagaceae bacterium | reverse complement strand
GGCTGTGTACCACAATCACACAAGTCCCGAATGCCCAGCCGATTACAATGATAAAAAGTGCCGGACTATCTGATCTGAGTAAAGATGGAAAGTTTAAGACTCCTCATAAAGGAGCAATTATTATATTAGGAGTCGGATCATCTTTAATAGTTGGAGGTATCGTCTATACGGCAAGCGTATCGTCAACTTCTGATGATTGGGCAACTGGGCCTTTGTTATTTGTAGTTGGTTCCTTGGTTGATGTGGTAGGTAACGCCTGCTTAATAGGAGGCGTTATTCATGACAATCATAAACGAAAATGGACTTTGGTTGCTCCAAAAAAATCAAATAGGATTGGCATACAACTTATAATAGCGTATAATTTGCGTTCATGGGCAGAAATGAAATACTCACAATTACAAAACAGATCCCTCGGTCGCGGGTCTTTCAACTTGGTTCTAAGCCAATATTGAAAATGCTATTCGCATTAGTAATAACAATGTCAAATGTTACAATGTACGCTCAAATTGGCATTGCACCGGAAATTGGATTCAATGACCCTAACTGGAGCTTCTCAGCTTCCCACGAAAATATTTTTGGTGTAAATGCTGGATGCATCATCCATTATGATTTGAACGAGCGCTTGTTTTTGCAGACCGGTCTATTTTACAAGACTCAAGGATGTTCTGTTTCAGATTATGATTGGAAGATAAAAATCAGGTCAATGCAAACACCAATCTTTTTAAATTACAAATACTGTTTCAATGCTGAACGTGGATTTGTTATTTATTTTGGAGGGGGCGCATACATAGAGAAATATATAGGCGGAACATTAAAGCAATCAGGGATAACTACCAACCTGAAAATTGGTAATAAGGCAATGGATTCTTTTGGGCATGGCGATAATATTAAAGAATACGATTACGGGATAATCCTTCAGATGGGCGGTATACATCCATCCGGTTTGTTTGACCGGGTATGGTATAGTATTAGTACAGCTAATAATGATGTGTTTTCAGAGTCCCTAAAGGGATCAGTTTATTACTCCATAGGTGCAACTGCGGGCTATATTTTCGGTTATAACCGACGACACAATGGCGATGATTATAACGGGCACTACAATAAACATCATCGAATAAGATATAAGCACATTCGCTAAGCTATGACATGATTATTTTTGAAAAACCAATAAAGATGAAACAGTTAATTTTCCTAATTTCAATTTTTAGTTTTCTTGGAGTAAGTGGGCAGTCAATGCGCACAGAAGCGAGATGTGATGAACAAGTAATGTATGCGGGCAATATGAGCATTAGTAGCTCAAATGCGCAATATGGTGGAAGTATGTTGGTGCCGGATATCAGTTTGACATCGATACGATCAAATAACACAGGTGTTCATTTAACATCGCACAGAAGGAACTTTGGCGTGCCAACCGCAATTGCTGGAGGGGTGGTAATAGTTGTTACCGCTGGAGTGATTGTTGCAAATTATGACGCCAACAAATCTTCCAATAACAGTAAATTAACTGACAGACAACTTGAAAACTGGGGGATTGTAGGCGGCTGTGGTATTGTTATATGTTGGTTTGGGCTTGCAGTTGATAAATTTGTAAATAGCGAATTTTATTCCAGAAATTTTGCTGTTGTTGGTGGAAGTAATCAAGTGGGTATTGCATATTGTTTTAGATAGATAAGTGTTTGAATGAGTATCCATTATTCGGAAAAATTATTCTATGCTTTTCTCAAATTGTACTGACTTTGATGTGTCTCAAAATAATTCAATACTCTTCAAATCCTTGACAAAAAAGTTCGAAATTTGTCCCTTACAGCCCGCAAAAAATACCGCACTTTGTGCGGTATTTTTGTTTTTAGCATTTCTCATTCTCATCAAGTTTTGATGCTAATATAGAAATATTAATGAGATAAAAAAGGGTATTTTTCACGTTGTTTGGGAGATAAATCACTATTAGATTTGCCCATGACTATTAACAGGAAAGCCGAAAACTGATTTAGAGTAGGCAAAATAAAATAAATATATGAAGCCAATAAGCATATCATTCTTCTTAATTCTAGTCAGTTTAGGTTTGGCAAATATTTGCTTGAGTCAAGTAAACTCACAACCAACACCAATCCAACCAGAACAAGTTCTACCAGCACCAGATGCGCCAAGAAATCAAAATAATGACACCCTTAGTCAACCTAGTCCAAATTCTTCTGGCAATCCAACTATCGAATTTTTTGGAGACGGAAGCATACAAAAGTCCTTAAATAATGGTACAGATATCCCTACGAATACTGGAATTGGAATAGTATATAAAGAAGTACTAGATGATATACTTAAATATAAATGGCTGATGAAAATTGAATTAGGGGTATCTATTAATATAGCATCAAATGTAGATACTTTAAAAGCCAAATATGGAATTAGAAATTCCGTAGTAAATACTTCTGATTTCGGGAGTAGTATCCTTTTACCACTTAACTCGGGTCAGGCTTTTGATGTGTCTTTTAAAGGGTATTTTGGAGATACAAAAAATAATGTAAAAAATTATCATAACCACTTATTTGGCTTAATATCAGGGTTTTACATAAACTTCACTGGATCAAATAGGTATTGGTCAGATAGTAGTCAAACGATAAAGGCATCTACTGTAAGTAATCAAATTGGAATATTCCATGAGTTTATTAGAGTGAAATCAAGAAATAATTACTCTCTAACACTATGTGCTGGCTATACTAGTAGGTGGATTTTGGGAGACATTGCTCAAAAGCAATACAAAGATATAAGGTCAAATATTTTGAATTCTAACACAACTTCATTTAATGGATTTGAGTTTATACTAGGAATGAGGTTGAAAAATATAAAAGCCGGCATTCGTGTTCCAATACTAAATGTAGGAAAAGGTAATGATATTGCAGGATTAACTGGTGTTCAACCAAATACATTTATTGTATTTGAAGGAGGATTTCCTCTAAGTTTAAACCAATAATATTGATTACAAATTTTATCATGAAATACTTTTTAATTTTTCTTGCATTTTTAATTCATGTTAGTGCTTTTGGGCAAATTGTTGATTGGCATAATCACATAACAGCTAAACACTATATACATGATATTTACAAACCAGACAGTATAAATTACTACATTAATAAATTACAAACAAGTTTGCCAAAAAAATATAAGACTAATTGGAAAACTTATAATACTGGTATAAATCATAAAGACGATTCGCATTATGGAAATTATTACCAATCTACATTTACAGATTTACAAAAAGGAGATTTTAAAATTGTTGTTCAATCCATATCACCTTTGGAATTAAATCCTTTTTACGATAAAAATAAATAATGATTGTCCGTAAATGTACCCAATATTTCGTATCTTAGCAGTATGAAATTTAGCGAGTTTTACGATAAATATAAGGATGAAACTGAATGCAAGGAGAAATTCAGGCAAATACGTGAACAGACAGGTCTCAGTTGTAAGCAATGTAAGGGTAAGGAACATTACTGGAAGAAAGATAAATGGCAGTGGCAGTGTAAAGACTGCGGTTTTAGAACCACCCTTCGTAGCGGGACAGTTATGGAAAGCAGTAAGCTTCCTTATAGGTACTGGTTTGCGGCGATGCATTTTTTAACGGTAAACAAAAAGAGCTTTTCAGCCAAGAGCGTTCAGGAAGAATTAGGGCATAAGCGTTATGAACCTATATGGGCTATGCTGCATAAGTTGCGAGTTGTGATGGGTGTAAGAGATGCCAAATACCAATTAACAGAATGGATTGAGCTGGACGAAGGTTTTTTTGAAAAGGTAAATGATGGTAAGGTGGATTCAGAAGAGCAGGAACCATCTGTAAATAAGCGAGGCAGGGGTTCTAAGAAGCAAGCAAAGGTACTAGTAGCAATAGAGTCAAATCCTGAAACTGCAGAGGATAAGGACAAAAAGCATAATAAAGGTCGTAAGGCAGGTCATTTAAAAATGATCGTAATGGACGATCTCACTAAAAAAGGTATCAATTACGAGGTTATAAAGGGAATAGATAAAGAAACAGTGGTGCAAACAGATGGTTATCCAGGTTATGCAGGTTTGAAGGACATAGTAAAAGAGCATAAAGTAACAGTTATGGTAAACCCTATAGAAGCCAGTGCAGTATTTCCATGGGTACACACAGCAATTAGTAATGCAAAACGATTGCTATTAGGTGTTTTTCATAGGATTAACGACAAATACCTACAAAACTATCTCAATGAATATTGCTACCGGTTTAATAGAAGGCATATGAAGGAAGCAATTTTTGACAGGTTGCTTGTAGCTGCTGTTTCATGTACAAGCTATGGGTACGAAAAGGGATAATCATTTTATTTAATCAATGTTCCTTAGCGGACAATTCCCCAAGTGTACTTATTCAATTATAGAAACCAGGGTGCTGTAGCAATGATCCTGGAATTGTGGGGTTGGTTGCAAATATTAGGCTTTGGGAAGATGAAAACGTTCAGAGAACGGATTTTACTGGCAGTTCCAGATATCCCTTCGGAACATTTGGAACAACGGGGTTCATTAATTCTGAAAAAAGGAAAAAACCCGCCGGAATCCAGCGGGTTTATCAATTATCAAATGTTTATTTTCTATTACTTATTGTCCTTTATAAACTTATCTAAATCTTCTACATATGCCTTGTAAGAAAGCTTGGTTTCCAATTCTTCATAATAATCCTTATCAACAGTATTGGTATAAGCCCATTTTGCGAAATCTACCCTTGAACTTTCGAATATAAACCAATCGAACATGGCTGCAATATTGGTTACAGTTATTTTTTCATTTTTAAGGGCTTCTTTAAGTAGGGTCATTTTTTCTACATCGGTATTCTTGGCAGCTACCTTGGTTTTCAAATCCTTCATTTTCTCTTCAGTAATGCTACCAACACGGTCGGGAGAAACATAGGGTTTTGATGGGGTTGCATTATTTGGGTTTTGCGTATTATCCTGATAGTTGTTCTGTTGCTGTTCAGATACCCTTGGTGTACCGTGCGATTGATTGTATTGGTCTTTATTCCTGTTTAAATCGCCATTTGGTGGATGATTAAACGTGAAAGCACTTATTTCCTGCTCTGTGATATCGGTTTCACCAGTATACTTATCAAAAATAAAAAGGGTAACCATGCCATGATAGGTCCTAACCATACCTGTGAAGATTGGCTCCTCGAACATGCGGCCACGGCGGTTTTGCACATACTGGAAAATTCGTAAATGATGATCGCCATAAGGTAATTCACCTACAGTGATAGAAGTACCTGTTTTACCAAAATACCTGCCATCTACCGAAATATTTATCCTTGAGTTATCTGCCAACCGCACCCTAAGCATAGATTGGGCTAAAGATTGTAGCGAACAGATAGTGATGATGAATGAAACAAGAAACAGCTTTTTCATATTTTTCTTTGATTTGTAATTTGGACTATAAAAAGACCCCCGAATTTAATGAGGTCCCTCATCTATCTTTATTTTAACATGGCAGTAACAGCGCACACAATATGCCTGCCGATACACCTGCATTTAGTGATTCTGCACCACCTTTACGTGGTATCATTACCTGCCTTGTAGCCAAAGATATTACTTTTCCTGAAACCCCGTTAGATTCATTGCCTATTATTAACACCCCCGATTCGAGCCTGCTCATGCTATAAACATTTTCACCATTTAAGGTTGCCGCCAGTATTGGTACAGAAACCCTACCCAGGAAACCAGTGAGTTCAGTTTCATAAATATTTACCCTCAGGTGGCCCCCCATTGCGCTTTGCACCACTTTTGGGTTATAGACATCTACACAGCCAGGCGAACAGATAATATTAGGTATGCCAAACCAGTCGGCAATACGAATCATAGTGCCCATATTACCGGGGTCTTGTATATCATCAAGTGCCAGGTACCAATTGTTAACTATAGGTATCTGGGCTTGTTTGGGCTTATTCACCACAAGAAGTACATTATTGGCTGTCTGCAATGGGGAAATTGCCTCAAGTTCAGAATCTTTAACAATAATTAATTCCGCTTCTGGATGTTTGGCAAGTAAATTGCGGTTAGCTTCACGCCATTGGTCGTTGGCTACAATCCATTTGATGCTGGCTTTACTATTAAGCCATTCATAAGCCAGCTTTTCGCCGGCAGCAATAAATACATTGTATTCATTGCGGAATTTATGGTGAGTTAACGACCGAATGTATTTATTTTGTGCCTTAGATAGCATGCGTGCAAAAATATACTAAATGTACTTGCGTAATACATGAGTGAACGATTATCTGACATTGTAAATAGGTTAATATTTGCGCTAATTCCGTTGGTGTTTGTTGTTACACAGGGGTGTAATTATACTATGCATGTAAGTGCTAACCAACACCTTCTGCGTAAAACTTCGATTTCGCTAAAGAGTGACCATTATATGGCCAATAAAGGTGAGTTAATAGATAACCTTTATAAGATTACCGCCCAGAAGCCCAATAGCTATTTTTTAAAAATAATACCCGTAAAACTCTCCATTTTTAATAAGCGCTACAATAAGGTTATTAATAAACCAGACTCATCATTTCCAAAATATTGTGAAAGGCCGGTCATTTACGATTCGAGTACAATGCAACGCTCTTTAGATAATATGAGGAGCTACCTATTTCACCAGGGCTTCCTGAATACTAAGGTAACGGATACGGTTATTTACAGAAAGAAGAAGGCATTTGTATATTATAAGATCAATGCAGGAACCAATTACATCATCAATAAGATACACCTGCATTGTGATGATACGAATATTGCCAGGATTGTGGAAAAAAACCTTGATGGGACAGTATTTAAAAAGGGTAAAGAATTTGCCTATAGCCTGGCAGCTGATGAAAGCAGCAGGATTACAGCTATCATCAGGAATAATGGGTACTACAAATTCACCCAGGAAAGTGTAAGTTTTAAGATCGACACATTCGACAAGTCGTTCTTTAAAGATATTGAAAGCCCTTTTTTGAGCGCAGTAAATTATGTGTCAGCGAGTAGGAAAAGTAATAAAAAGCCAACACTTGATATTGATTATTATGTGAAAATGGAGGATGACCCCAAGGCATATACCACTTACAAAATAGGTATCGTAGAGGTATTTCCCGATTTCAATAACCAGAATAACATTTTACGAAAGGATACCTTTAGTAAAATTAAAATTATTAATGGTGTAAAATTTAAGTATCACGACGACTATGTGCACTCACATGTGCTATATCGCCATATATATCTTAGTCCAGGTGACTTATATTCCCAGTTCAATTTTGACCATACACATGCCAAGCTTAATGAATTAGGTATATTTCAATACATTAAGCTTGATTTAAAGGAAAGCCATAAAAATAGCGATACGCTCAACTGTAATATCTACCTTACCCGTGCAAAGCGCTACGATTTTGGTGCCAATTACGAGGTGTCAAGTGGTTCCACCTATTCATTGGGTCACCAGTTGGGTGTCAATTTTAAGGAAAAGAATTTCATGAAAGGAGCCAACTTACTTACCCTGGGTGTAAATGGTGGTCTTGAATATTTTTATAAATCAGGCTCTGACTTTTTCAATAATTTCAATATCCTTACCCGTTATTATGGGGTTACCGCCAGCCTTAATTTCCCTAAGTTTCTAAGTCCGGTGGGAGCTTCATTATTTAATAATAGTAATCTTCCCCATACCATAATTGGTGGCGGTGGAAATGTTATAGATAGGGTAGAGTATTTCAAGCTGGTGAATACCAGTGCCAACTTCACCTATGGATGGCACCAGAATGCTACCATATCGTGGAATCTGTCACCCATATCTATAAATATTATCAGGCTGCCATTTGAGACAGATTCTTTCAAACGAGTACTACAAAATAATGATTACCTAAAAAACAGTTATAAGCAAAATTTTATAGAAGGAGAGAACCTAACATGGATATTTGATGATGGTAATGTGAAGCATGGAGTAAATTACACTTATATAAAAT
Organism: Chitinophagaceae bacterium; assembly: GCA_947456055.1. Lineage (GTDB taxonomy): Bacteria > Bacteroidota > Bacteroidia > Chitinophagales > Chitinophagaceae > Nemorincola. The sequence goes on along the minus strand of CANGSR010000174.1, from coordinate 2,148 downwards.
TGGGACTTGAAGAAGCCGGAGGCTTATTGGGCGGAGTGAACCAGCTTGGTGTGGCACTGAATGACCTCTATAAGTTGCAGTATGCCCAGTATACCAAGTTTGATTTTGATATTCGCAGGTATACCCGCTTGCAAAGAAGCACACTGGCACTGCGTTTTTATGGCGGAGTGGGAGTGCCTTATGGACAATCAGATGCATTGCCCTATATCAAGCAGTATTTTGCGGGTGGACCTTATGGGCTTAGGGGGTGGAGGATAAGAACTCTGGGGCCTGGTAGCTATTTTGATAAAAGTAATACCAATAGCCAAATACAGATAGATAGGACAGGGGATATAAAACTAGAGATGAATGCTGAATACCGTTTCCCAATAGCGCCCTTGTTTGCCGGTGCTATCAAAATGAACGGGGTAATATTTGGTGATGCAGGCAATATTTGGCTCACCAAAAAAGATGCAAACTATCCTGGTGGCGAGTTTGAATTAAATACCCTGGGGCAGGATATAGCAGTAGACGGGGGGATAGGTGCAAGGTTTGATATTGCGTCTTTCCTTACCCTAAGGGCTGACATGGCTGTGCCCCTTAAGAAGCCCAATATTTACGATCGTAACGGGTGGGTAACACAGCAGATTGACTTTGGCAATGGTAGCTGGCGAGCCAATAATGTGCTTTTTAATGTGTCTATTGGGTATCCGTTTTAGATTGGGGATTGGGACTGATTAGGGGATTTCGGTATTAACTTGATAAGTATAATCAGACAAAGCTAGACTTGGAATATTGAGTAGTTTATTAATTAAATCGAAATGCATGCATTAATTAATTCTACTTAATTTCAACTAGTCCAAGCGTCTCGCTTGGTCTGGTTACCAGCAAGCGTCTCGCTTGCGAAACAACTAATATGCATACCATATTGATAAGCATATTTAAAAACATTGCCAAAACGTAACGCAAGCGGACGCTTGCAAGTATTGAGACCAAGCGAGATTGCTTGGACTAGTTATTAGTATAATCCAATATTTACATTGACCAGCAAGCGGTTATTAATGCCCTGAATGCTTTTTTAATATACCTCCCGCGGCTTCCTTAATGGTATGGGTAAATACGAATGCCTTAGGGTCTATTTCGTATACTACGTTTTTAAGCCTGCGCACTTCAAGGCGGGTAATGATGGTAAATACTATATCGCAATCCTGGCTTACCTCGAAGCTGTGTTTCATAAACCCACGCTCACCCTTGTAAACGGTAATACCACGGCCTAATTGTAACACTAATTTTTCCTTTATATCCTGGCTGAGGCCCGATATGATGGTTACCCCTGTATACTCCTCCAGACCCTCAATTACATAATTTATGGTACGTGTGGCAATAAAATAGGTGAGCATTGCATAGAGTGATGTTTCAATACCGAAATATAGGGCCGCAATGGTGAAGATGATGGCATTTAGACCTAAGATGATTTCACTTACTGTAAGGCTGCTTCTCTTTAATGTATATAATGCCAATACTTCCAACCCATCAATAGCACATCCACCCCGCATGGCTAGCCCTATGCCCAATCCCAAAAAGAAACCGCCGAATACAGATGCCAATAGTAAATCCTCCGTTACGGTTTGAAAAGGGATAAACTCTAAGCAAATGGCGAGAAATGAGATACAAGCCAGCGTCTTGAAGGCAAATCTCCTGTTTACCTGATAGGCACCCATTATGATAAATGGGATATTGGCTAACACAATTACCATTCCCAGATTGAAATGGAATACATCATGCAGCAACAATGATATACCGGTTACTCCACCATCCAGAAATTCGTTAGGTACTAAAAATCCCATTAAGGCATAACTGGTAATCAATACACCAACTATGGTATAAACTACATCTTGTATGCTATGGGTGAGGTCGTGAATTAACTTCATTTAATTATAATTTTTAATCTTCTCTTTTATCTGCGCCAAGTATTCATCTTTTTTGCCCTTCCTAAGGTTTATTGCCGAAGTAGTGAAATAATGATGGCCTTCTAAGAACCGCTCCTGTAGCTTATTCCACTCATTTTCATTATTGATCAAGCCATACATACTTAGCTCATCATAGAGGTAATTACCTATTTTGAAGAAGTCGTCACGGCCCAGGTAGTCGAGATCTGCATCACAGATG
>CANGSR010000173.1 GCA_947456055.1 Chitinophagaceae bacterium | reverse complement strand
TTGTGGGCCCACTAGGACTTGAACCTAGGACCACCTGATTATGAGTCAGGTGCTCTAACCAACTGAGCTATAGGCCCATTGACTTGTGAAAGTCAAAATTGGAGTGCAAAGGTAATTAAATTTTTCAAAAAAGGAAATCCATTTTAGCCTTATTTTTGTGCCATGATTAAAGGCATCAAACACATCATTTTCGACCTCGGCGGGGTATTGATTAATATAGACTATTCCCTTACCGAAAATGCTTTTATAAAGGCCGGTATCACCAATTTCCCCCAGCTTTATGGTCAGTTGCAGCAATCTTCTTTGTTCGACAATTGGGAAATGGGTAAAATTGGCAGGGAAGAATTCATTGCTGCCCTAAAGGGGGCTACTTCTCACCCTATTAGCGAGGCGCAAATTCTTACTGCCTGGAATGCAATGTTGCTCGATTTCCCATTGCGACGTCTCCAGATTTTGCAACAACTTCGTCTCTATTACGACCTTTTCCTCCTAAGTAATACCAATGAAATTCACGAAGAGGAATTCAACAAAACCCTTTACCAGGCTCATGGCATGCCCAATATTGGTGTGTTTTTCGATAAGGTCTATCTGTCGCATAGGGTAGGGCTTCGCAAGCCTATGAAGGAAATATTTGAGCGTGTGCTGGATGACAACGGATTGAAGGCTGAACAAACCTTATTTATTGATGATAGTCCTCAGCATATTGAGGGTGCCAAAAAAGTGGGTATTCAAACAATTTACCTTGAAAAGGGTATGACTATTGAGGATAATGTATTTCAACCCAAATAAAGGTTTGAGAACGGGCTGGCTGATAGGGGTAGGTAGATTTTGAGGGTAGGGAAAGGAATTATTTTATTTCCTCATAATCAATATAGTCACTATCCCTGTTTACTTTTTTCTTCTGCTGGGTACTGGCCTGGTTGGCTTTTTGCTCCATTTCCCTCATCTGGTCTTGCATTTGGCGCAACCTTTCGTTCACATTGCTACTCACACGAAATGCGGGTAGTATAAACCGGTTAAGAATTCGGTAGATAATACCAATGACAAACATCCAGGTAATGATTCTGAATAACATAGTGCAAAGGTAACCAGAGTTGGCATATCCTGCGTTAACAGAAATATAATATGGGTATAAATTAATGCCCAACCCCGCTCAATGCTGGTTTGTTAAGGTGTATCGAACTTTATGAGGTTGGAATTATGAAGAGTCAACATTAGGTATATCTGAATTTTGCCTCTAAAAATGCCAATTTGGATATGTAAATACCTTTGTAATTAACATTTTGCCTTTAACAAATTAGCCGGGCAATATTTAATGCCTGTATTATGGTTTATTCAATTGGTAAACCTTCTAAAAATCAATTTGCTATAGGGTAATTCACAGGTGTTAATAAATAATTCGCACGTTTAACAATTTGGCTCGTTTTGTTAATTGGGCATCTATGGTGGTTTCTATTGTGCCTTACCTTAAGTTTGTTTGTCGGTTAGAGTGTGTGTTAATATTTATCATGTGTAAGATGCTTAAAATCAATAAGTATACTTCATCTAAAAATAATTTTCTTGGCTATCTCATATTTATTTAGTAATTTAGACTAGGCGAAATGCACGCTATTTTTTATTTTTTGCAACCTTACAATGCTAAGCGGTCGTTAAATGAACCCGCTAAAATGTGGATTACTAAGAATAGTGCGTATACTTGCATATTAATTTCATAACTATGCCATCAATAAAACATCAATCGGCCATCGAAAGCAATAATGCCTTCATGGTGAAAATTGAAGATCTGGTTCGGGAGGTTGTTATTCAAAACAGCATTCCTTACTACAGGATCGAATCGTGCATGGAAATCCACCCTCAAACAGAGGGTGAAGATATTTACCTTCCTGTAATAAGGATCATCACCTACTTCGAAGATACTGTTAACCAAATCTCCAATCTCGTTCGCGACGAATTCAACATTACGCTTGAAAAATCTATTGACAAAAGAAAAGCAGGTCTTGAAACCTTCTCTTATAAACACGTGCAATACCTTGCCAGCCTAAAGGATAACAGAAAAGAGCTTACTGAATACAAGAGGTCTGGTAATAAGAAATTTGAGATCCAGGTATGTTCAATGTTGCAGGATGCATGGTCGGGTATTGAGAAAGAGTTAGGTTATGATGCTGACAATTTCCCAGAAGGTGCAAAAAGAGATTTTTATCGGGTTGGGGCACTTTTGGAAATGGCAGATATTGAATTCTGCAAAATCCGGAGTCAATTAGGTAAAAGTTCATTTAATAAGTTTGCCCATGCCGGTGAAATCAATGAGGATCAGAATATTGAATCAATAGATAGTAGTGCAGCATCAGAAAATATAATTACTGCCCAGGAAACTGAGCAAATAGAAGCGCAGGCTGAAGTAGTAGAACAAATAGTAGCCCAGGTTGAAGAACCTGAAGCAGAAGTTGTAGTAATTCCTGAGGTATTATATGCAGCCCATTATGTACAAACAATAGTACCAAAACCTGCAATACCGCCATCTCCTTTCAGCCTTGTGCCTAAGAGGTTCAAAATGCCTGAGGAGCAAGCCCCATCTTTAATACAAATTTCAAGGGTTAAGGCACCAGAAGTTGAAGTTACCCCACAGGTAAAAGCTCCAACTCCGGCTCCAGCTCCACAGGTTAAGGCACCTCAACCAGCACCCCAGCCAGTAGTTGCCGCACCAGTAGTTGCCCAGCAGCCTGCCCCACAGGTTAAGGTCGCAGAGCCTGTTGTAGTAGCACAGCCAGTTCCCCAGGTTAAGATTCAAGAGCCAGTTGCCCAGGTGGTTAGCTCTGTAATGGATTTTGAACCAATCCAGTCTAGCATTGATAATATTAAAGCCGAAGCAGTAAAGGCTAATAATATAGATTACAGGCAAATAGTAGAAGAAAAGGCAAGCCAGGTGGTCAATCATACCAGCCAACCAGTGAAAACTGTGAATGAGGCATTTAGCTATCTTACACTGCCTCCACGGGTAGAAGAGGCGCCTGCTGCATCTATCCCTGTGCCTCCACCAGTAGCTGTTGTTCCTCCAGTGGTTCATGTGCCACCAGTGACCCATGCTCCTGAAATGACAGTGCCTGTTTATTCGCATAATACTACTTTGGTTTCTGACCCAATACCGGCTACCCCTGCATCGCAGGTAACTATGAGGGTTGATACTAATAATAATGTTCAGTTCCAGCCTTCCTACAATGCCCCTGCTGCCCCATCAACCCAAACTACAATGAGGGTAGATACTAGTAATAATGTGCCATACACACCATTACCTACTATACCTGCTGCTCCCATAGTTGATGCTATACATCATGCCAGTGTAAATGCCAATGGTGTTTACCAGGAAGCTACTACTTTGATCCAGGATCCAATACCAACAGTTCCTGTACAGAAGGTTGCTGAAATAGTAGAGCAAAAGGCAGTGCCATTCTTTGAAGATGAGCTAGACAAACCAGTTCCTCCTGCCCCACTTGATGAGAATGCACCAATGACTGATGCCACACTTAGGGATTATGTATTGAACAGCAAACTGGTAAAAGAAGTAGACCAGAAAATAGCTGAGCGTGCTGGTGCCAAGATTAATAATGATATTGATATAGAAGGTGATGTAGAGCGCCTACGCTTCCTCAAAGTATTTACTTTGAAGCAACTACACGACCGTATTGTTGATAACAAGAATGACATAGTTGCTTTTGCTGAAAAATGGATAGGTAAGGATAATGGCGGTTCTTTCGATTCAGGTATTTGTCTATTCTATCTCGAATATTTGTTGGTAGGTAAGAAAAATGACCCTGCATTCTCTATTGAGTATGTAGTGAAGTTTATCTCTGATAATGACTATAGTGCCCGCTACATTATCCCAACCTACAATTCTATAAGGACTACTGAAGTTAACAATTTCTCGCACCTTACGCTTAAGGCCTAAGGAGTATTAATAATCAATCGTTTCAATCCCCACAAGCACCAAATAGTACTTGTGGGGATTTTTCTTTTTAGGTAAATGCTGGTAGTTCTCCTTACCAATGGTATAATGGTTGGATATTGCTGCATGGTATGTATCAGCAAAATTGAAACATTATCTATAAATATATTCGTAAATTATTATTAACCAATGATTTAGTAGATTATGGGACTCCCCTCCTGTTTTTAGGAGGGGATGTTGATGGCCTCTGCCAAGAGGCTGTCAACTGGGGTGGTTGCGGCGAGGTTAGCAGAAATACATATCCGGAAATCCTCGCTCTTTCGGATTTGTAATCCGAAAGTTCTGGCAGGGGATTTTTAATCCCCGATACCTACCAAGCCAAAGCAACCGGTAAAACCCCTCGACCACCGCAATAATCAATGGCAGAGCTATATAAATAATGCTGTGGTTCAGAAACTAATTCAGCCCTTACCGGGTTTTCATGTATATAATCAACCTTTTGTTTCAAAAACGGAAATGTCTGAATTTCTTTTGGTTCATTACCATCCTGCCAAAATTTATAGTTCTTAATTTTAGGATCGTATTTCCCTGCATATTCAAACCGGTATAGCAACCAGTTGCGGCGGCTTTCTGGCACCAGTTGAATGGTTTCGATAATTTTTTTGCTTGTGAATTTTTTCATATCCCGAAAAATATCAGAAAGGCTGTCTTTGCCCTTGGCAGATGCAACCAGATGCAAATGGTTGCTCATCAGTACCCAGGCATTAATTTCCAGACCTTTTTCCCGAATACAGTAGGAAAGCGAGTCTGTTATAATATGTCTGTAAATAGGCCGGGTAAAAATGTCCACCCATTCCACAACAGTTAATGTGAGAAAATAAGCAAAGTCTTTATCAATCCTGTTTTTTAGCCCCATATGTGCAAAATACACAAAAAAATGGCTCCGGGGATTATAAATCCCCTCCCATGTGCTTTCGGATTATAAATCCGAAAGAGCGGGGATATCAGGAAATATGTAACAGGAATGGCATATCCGGCTAACCTCACCGCAACCACCCCAGTTAAAATGAACTGTTCCAGTTCATTTTAACGTCCCCTCCTAAAAACAGGAGGGGAGTCCCGCACATCCTAATTGCATAGATTATCAATTAATTATGCAATATATAAAATTAAATAAGTATTGCGTAGGAGGCAAAGTGCCTCCTGATAACCCCTCTCCACCACGGCGGACAGGCGAAAAACAGGAGGGGAGTTTGCCATCATTGTTTTGTATTGATTATAAGTTAATTACGAGTTTGAATAATTAGTATTTAATTATTTAGGTTTTAGTAACCATGGCTTATCCCCCCAACCTATTCTTTTACCACCTTCCTTACTGTTTGTCCGCCATCTTTATCCCTTACCCTTACTATATACACCCCGGCAGGATAGCCCGACATATCTATTTCGGCTTTGGTGGTGGTGTAGGTTTGGGAATACAATATTTGACTGGTCACATTTCCAATACTAATACCTGATATATCACCTGTAATAGTGATTTGTGAAGAACATGGATTGGGGTTAATGTTTATGGTAGAGGACGCATTATCAACTTGTAAACCTAGTGTCCCACAATGTGAATACTCGACCTTTCTAATCCTGAAATTCGACAAATCATTAAAATATAGATTTCCACAGGAATCAAATGCAATGCCCTCAGGCCAATAAATGTGTGCGCTAGTAGCTGGGCCATAATCACCATAAAAATCTGCTGTGCCATTCCCAACTACAGTAGTAATTATTCCAAATGTATCAACTTTTCGAATTCTGTTGTTTTTTGTATCAGCTATATATAAAGCATTAAAATCATCAAACCCCAAAGCGATAGGTGCATTAAGGGCAGCATTAGTGGCAGGACCATTGTCACCACCAAAGCCGGTTGTCCTATTCCCGGCTACCGTAGATATCAAACCTGTAGCTACTGTTATTTTCCTAACAATATCTCCTGTAATTATATATAAATTACCTAATTTATCAGAGCGTATTTCTTCTAATGAACCCAATTCTGCTGCAGTAGCTGCACCTCCATCTCCACCATAACCTATCACACCTGGTGTTCCTGCGATTGTAGTGATAATGCCAGTTGAAGAAATTTTCCTTATAGTATTGAAGGTTTGATCACCTATATATAAATTCCCATAAGTATCATTGCAAAGACTATAAGGAGCTCCAATTTGTGCATTTGTCGCAGGAACATTTTCACCAGCATATCCAGATGTTCCATTACCTGCAATAGTAGTAATCATATTGGTAACAAAATCAACTTTCCTAACTCTTGAATTACCTGGGTCTGTTATATATAGATTGCCAAAGGTATCACATGCTAATTGTTTGGGATTCCTGAATTGGGCTGCTGTAGCAAGACCCCCATCACCAAAAAATCCTGAAACACCCGTACCTGCAAAAGTTGAAATTTGTTTATCTGTAGAAATTTTCCTAATCCTATTTCCAGGTCCTTCAACAAAATAGTAATTGCCAAACTTATCAAAAATTCCAAATGCATTGGCTGTGATTGAAGCATTAGTAGCTGGACCATTATCCCCATTATGCATATTTATCCCATTTCCAGCAATTGTGACAATATTTTGCCCCCTCACATTTACCGAACAGAACACCAATAAAAAAAGGAGTACCTGCTTCATTATTATTAAATTTTATAGGCTGTTATTAGTGCTACAAATATAGGGAATGATATTGTGTTTTTGGGGTGGTTTTTGCAATACCATACAATAAAAATGCCTTCCCTCTTCTTTAAAAAGGGAAGGCATTAGTTCATCCACTAACCTTCATTAATGGGCATATAGGGTCAATGAGATGACCACCAGATACAAGAATACCAGAATTACGAATGTTCTTTTCATTTGTTTAGATTTTAGTAGGTCTAGGTTTTAATTTTCAATTAAAAATACAGCAAAAATCATGCCGAAAATTACAATTTCATTCACATTTTAGATTATTTTCCGGTAGTCTTTGCAGGTATTACAAAGAGGTAAAAATAGATGGCAAGGCACAAGGTGACCACCGCTGTAAACCCAAATAATGCACTGTTTCCATACCCATACCATAGAATACCGGCCACACTACTCGCTACCAGGGTGCATATACTTTGAAAACCGGTATAGGTGCCTATAGCAGTAGCTGTTTCCTCCCTGCTTACCAGGTTGCTTATCCATGCCTTGCTTATTCCCTCGGTAGCGGCTGCATACATACCATAAACTATAAAAATCAGCGCATACCCTATAATAGAATTGCTAAAGGTCATTCCCCCGTAAGCTATTGCAAAAAGCACTAATCCAGCAACAAATACATTTTTAAAACCCAATTTATCGCCCAGTTTTCCCAGCGGGTGGGAGCTAATAGCATAGACCAGATTATAAAAAACATATACACCTACCACCATCCTATCGCTAAGACCACTTTCTTTTACCTTGAGCAACAAGAACATATCAGAGCTATTCACCAGGGCAAATAACAATAATCCGCCTACCAGTTTACGATAGCCTGTAGAGCTATTTGCCCAAAAAGCAAAAAACTGTTTAAAACCGGGCCTCGCTTTTAGGGCACCCTGGCTGGTAGGTTTTTCTATTACACCAAAAGTGAAAAACACAGAAGTTATGGCTGGTACAAAGGCAACAATAAAAAGAAGTTTATAATTAGCCGGGAAGAAATACAATATAACCAATGATAATACCGGCCCCAATACCGCCCCCAGTGTATCCATACCCCTGTGGAAACCAAATACCTGCCCTTTGGTTTCCGGTGTAGATTCGGCAGAAAGCAATGCATCCCTGGCACCTGTTCTTATGCCCTTGCCCAGCCTGTCCATAGACCTGGCTGTAAATACCCATGCAGGCAGAGTAAATAATACCAGCATTGGCTTAGCTATTGCACTAAGGAAATACCCAAACCTTACAAATGGCAACCGTTGCCCCATCTTATCAGACCATGCCCCAAAATAGCCCTTGCTCAGCCCCGCTACCCCCTCAGCAAAACCTTCTAACACCCCTATCCATACCACCGAAAAATGAATGCTTTGCAGGTAAACCGGCATTATTGGGTACAGCATTTCGCTGGAAATATCAGTAAACAAACTTACCAGCGACAAAAGCCAAATGGTTCTTGTAATTACTTTCATTACTATAAAAGTAAGGGATATTGAATGAATGGATGGCAATATCTAATGATGGAAAAATTGCGGTCAGCACCGCTTTCCACGGTCAGACTGCAATTTTTGGCGCATCTATCCATAAAAGATAATGCTATGCGATACCCTCTCCTGCCTGTCACGCATTTTCAGAGGGGAAAAGGGGCAGGCTGATTCATCAGAATTTCCTAAAACTCAAAATCAGTAGCCCCGGCCTTTAGGCCGGGGTATGAAATAATAAAATATATAGGCTTTAGCCGAAATTAATGCGCATGGAATCCCCCGCATACCAATTTTGGCTAAAGCCAATTTTCATTTCATGCGCTTTCCCCGGCATAAATGCCGGGGCTACTAAAAAAATAGCTACAAATAGTATTAACTACAAGAGAGCTAAATGCCAAAAATTAATATCAGAAACCTCAGGATACGGCACCCTCTCCTTTAGAGTTGCAAATTTGTTGCACAAAAGTTCATTGAAAATGACATGGCCATTCCCATACATTTCAAAAAATACTGTCATGAATATCGGGATGTGACACCCTCTCCTTCGGAGTAACAAATTTGTTGCACAAAAGTTCATTGAAAATGACATGGCCAATCCCAAACATTTCAAAAAATACTGTCATAAATATCGGGATATGACACACTCTCCTTCGGAGTGTCTAATTTGTTGCACAAAAGTTCTTTGAAAATGACGTGGGCAATCATGGAGGGATTCCAAAAAATACTGTCATAAACATCAGGATACGGCACCCTCTCCCTTTGGAGAGGGCTGGGGTGAGGCCTCCTAATGGCAATCCAAATTTTGCTTAAAAACCATACTTGTCAATGGCAGAGGGCCGGGGTGAGGCCACCGCATGTCAATCTGAATTCCCATAATATCAACACTCGTCAATAGCAGAGGGCCGGGGTGAGGCCTCCGATTAGCGATCTGAATTTTGATTAAATACGATACTTTTCTATAGTTAGTAATAGTCACTTTTTTTTACCTTGCACTCCAAAATAATCCCAAATGCCCAATTCAAATTACGCCACAACGACCCTAATGGAATTCGAAGCTACTATCGCAAATCTATATCAAACCATTGATTCATTCCCTGAACCATTATTGAATACAATCCCCTTTGCAGGTAGCTGGACTCCCGCACAGGTGATTGACCACATTAATTTGGCCAATTCGCTCATGCTTGAATTAATCAATAACCCGGGAAAGGAATCTAACCGGAACCCAATGGAGAAGGTGGAACTTTATACCAGTCTATTTAGTGGCAAAGAAGAAGCCCCTGATTTCATTTTGCCATCTTCTCAACCTATCACCAAAGCTGAATTGTTGAGTAAGTTAGCAGACACAAATGCTGCTATAATAAATGCCATAAATACTACCGACCTATCATTGATTCCATTAGATTTTGAATATCCAGAATTGGGTGAGGTTACCCGATTAGAATTGTGCCATTTTATCATCTTGCATACCCAAAGGCATACCCGGCAATTGCAAAATATAGTGAAAATTATTTCTGGGTAGTAATTCCAGTTGCATTAATCGGGTAAGTTCAGATGTTAAAGGCCAATGGTTAAACCAATGTTATTAATAATAATTAACAGGCTTACTGATTGCCATCATCGATTTTATGGCAATTAATCCAGAACTTTGGTAAGGATTAATACTATTGGTTAATGGACGAATTTTCTGAAGAGATTGGGGCAACAGGTATTTCACATCATATGTGGATTGAGAAATTCCATGAGCTTTCAAATGAAATTTTAACTACTCTTAATAGCGACATTGAATTAAAGGATATTATTGATGAAGTAATCAATCTAATACAGGCAGAAACACACTATTCAGCCATTGGCATAAGACTAAGAGATGGCAATGACTTTCCCTACTTTGCCCAAAATGGGTTCCCGAAGAGTTTTTTACATAAAGAAAACACTTTGCTATCCAAACCTCCTGATGCCTTACTATGTAATCATGATGCAGCCCCTTTGGAATGTACCTGTGGATTAGTAATA
>CANGSR010000172.1 GCA_947456055.1 Chitinophagaceae bacterium | reverse complement strand
GGCCTCAGGCTGCATTTGCTAATTCATAGACCCTTGCCCAAAATCCGGCAGGGGTTATTTTTTGTATAACTTATTTCAAATTTGTACTTTTAAGAACAGGTTCTTCCTATTAGGCCTTATCTTCAGTAGCCACGGCCTTTAGGCCGTGGATGGAATGAAAAAATGAAATAGGCTTTAGTCGAAAATTCATGTATGCATGATTTTGAAATCCCACTTCCAAAATCCAACCCTTTAGCAATCCTTTCGTTAAATCAGTCCTGAATTTGGAAATATTTTCCACATTGTAGAACATTTTATTAACTCGTTTTTTGCAACTAATTGATTATCAACGTTTGTTAATTGTGGCACGCAATTGGCAATACTCTAATCAAATCAGTTAATCTAACAACACTAAAATATACAATCATGGAAAAGGTAATCAATGTTGTCGGCCCGGTAGTAACTTTCGCTATACCATTAGCAATCTTCACAGGAATTATTATGTTATGCTTGTTTGCAATGGGGATGTAATATATTGGGTATTTAAGATGCCTTATGCCAGATAACCATTATCTGTAACGCATAAAAATTAGATACCCCCATCTCATAGCCATCACGTAGAATACTACATTTATTCTAGTGTTATTGCCAGTTCATAGACCCTTGCTCTAATATAGCAGGGGTAATTTTTTTTGGTTAAACTTTAATACACATTCTCGGCATAGATTGCAACAAGATATTTTGCGAAAATTCTTTTAGCTTCACAGTCGGAATTATTAGGCTATGACACCCTCTCCATTCGGAGAGGGCCGGGGTGAGGCCTCAGGCATGCATTTGCCAGTTCATATACCTCACCCACCTTTTTAGCAATCCTTTCGTTAAATCAATCCAATTTCCGGAAATATTTTCCACTTTATAGAGCATTTTATTAACTCAATTGCTGCAAAGCGTTGATTATCAATGCATCTCAATTGTGGCACGCAATTGGTATTATACCTATCAGATTAATTTATTGCAAACCACTTAAAAATAATAGTCATGGAAAAGGTAATCAATGTTGTCGGTCCGGTAATAACCTTCGCTATACCATTAGCAATTTTCACAGGCATTATAATGCTGTGCTTATTTGCGATGGGCATGTAGTATTTAATATTAGTAACTCAGTCATAACAGAAATTTTGGGCCCTGCCCAATTATAATTTATATTGGAAATTCAAGAAGATGGATTTGTGATAGGATGGTATCTTGAATAGTGTTGTTGATTTATCTTTACACCCTGCTTTTCGAGGCAGGGTTTTTGTTTTAATACGTGTTCCATTTCTAAACAAGTGTCGGGTTTTTCCATTTATTTATATTGATTTAATTTTTCTAAAACATCATTCATTAGCCGTAATTTCGCCGTGCTACAAAACCGGGTTATCGCCTTTGGAAACAATGGAGGAAAGTCCGGACAGCATAGAGCAGCGCACTACCTAACGGGTAGGTCTCCTGCCTGTAACAGGGTGGGGGAACAGACAGTGCCACAGAAAATGACCGCCACGCCGCAAGGCGGGGTAAGGGTGAAAAAGTAGTGTAAGAGACTACGGTATGCATTGGTGACAATGTGTAGGGGTAAACCTTGCGTGCTGAAATGCCAAATAAGCGGACGCTCGACGGCGGCTCGCCGGATGTTCGTGGGTTGGCAGCGTGAGGCGGCATGTGAATGGCGTCCCAGATAAATGATAGCCTCTTCCATTTTTTGGAAGAACAGAATCCGGCTTATAGGTTTTGTAGTTTTTTTCTTAGAAAATTGAAACCGTTAATGCAGTTATACTGTATTGGCGGTTTTTTTTTGGCACAAAAAGGCGGTGCATTTACGCACCGCCCTTAACTCACTCGCTCTCACACCCACACTCATCTTACGCACTCGCTCTCACACCCACACTCATCTTACGCACTCGCACTCACACCCACACTCATCTTGCACACTCGCTCTCACACTCACACTCGCTCTCACACCCACACTCATCTTACACACTCACACTCAATTTACCACTCTACTCGCCTTTCACCAATCATCATTCACCATTTATCATTAACCCTTAACCATTAATTTTTAGTTTACTGCAATTTCATGCACCGGTGCTTCCTGCAATTCTTTCTTTGGAAGGCTTACTACCAATATGCCATCAGCATATTTAGCACCTATTTTGCTGCCGTCAATCTTGTCATTCAGGGTAAAGCTCCTCTTGAATGATCTTACACGGAATTCACTGCGTATCCAGTTGTTTTCCTTGTTTTCTTCAGTAGTTTCTTCTTTGTGGTCGTAGCAGATGGTTAATATCTGCTTGTCCAGTTGGATTTTGAATTCTTCCTTTTTCAACCCGGGAGCCATTACATGCAAGTCATAAGACTTGTCGGTTTCCTGGATGTTTACCGGAGCCGAATAAGCACTTACTTCTTCGTTCAGCCGGTTCAAACCACTGTTAACTGCATCTTCAAAAAATCCACCAAAGGTGCGTGGCACAATGCCAAATGTTCTCTTGTACATAACGTTAGTTTTTATTGTTTTGATTTGATAAGTATATTGCAAACTAAGTACCAATCCATTTTTACTGACAATATGGCTGATTATATTTTACATAAGCGACATTATGACTTGTTTGTTAAAAATATTAAGCCATTTTACTTACTAAATGTCAGTTTTCTAAGTATGAATTGCCTTTTATCAAGGAAGGTTACGAATTGGATAAAACGAATGGAATTCAAATTGGTCAGCACCGCTTTCTGCGGTCAGACCAATTTGAATTGGCGATACAGACAAGACCTTGCTAAAAATCATCCGTCTGACCGCAGAAAGCGGAGCTGATGGATGAATTTTAAATGTAATGCTTATTAATAGTTAACCTGGGATAAAAGCGTTTTTGGTAATTTTCTGAAAAAAAGTACTTTATGTCCGTTTCTGTTTACTATTTCAATAGTACCCAAACCCACTTTTGAATATTACAGTCCTATTCTAGACCTTTGAGCCTATTATGGCGGTTTATTGGTTAGATGAAGATATTTGGTTCCCACCGGTTGATGAGGCTACTGATGATGGCCTTTTGGCTGTAGGGGGCGACCTGCGCTTGGAACGACTAATATTCGCCTACGAGAACGGTATCTTCCCTTGGTATAATGAAGGGGAAGAACCGATGTGGTTCGCTCCCGACCCCAGATTTGTCTTATTCCCTGATGAGCTCAAAGTGAGCAAGAGTATGAAGCAGGTAATTAATAAGGGTGCTTTTGAGTTTAGGGTCAATACTGTTTTTGAACAGGTTATAGATAATTGTGCAACTGTTTTCAGGAAAGATCAACCCGGTACATGGATAAGTCCTGACATCAAAAATGCCTATACCTCGTTACATAATTTGGGCTTGGCTCTTAGCGCTGAAACGTGGCAGAATGGTATGTTAGTAGGTGGTCTATATGGGGTGCTACTAGGCAATGTTTTTTATGGCGAAAGTATGTTCAGCCACCAATCAAATGCCAGTAAATTTGCGTTTATATCATGGGTGTCCCTACTGAAAAGTAAGGGTATCCAATTAATCGATTGCCAGGTGCATACCCCGCATCTCGAAAGTCTTGGTGCCAGGATGATTGCCCGTAGTGAGTTTATGAGCCTGTTGCCCTTTGCTGTGCTTTAGGTTTACCTCTTAGTCATAGTCATGGAGCAGGTATATTGTGGTCCACTCGATGATGATACAGTATAAACAAGAGATATAACACCAGAAGAATAACTGCCCCTTGCATCAACACCATATGAACCTGTAGTTGGTGCAATTGTCAATCGGTTTAAACTATCAAATACGCCAGCAACTGTGGAATTGGAGCCGTTGAAATTGGTGATATTTACAGTAAATCCACTATTTGTTGAGCTCCTTGTTACTGCACTCACCCATGTATCAGCGCCACTTACGGCAGGTACACAATTACTGCGTTTACAATTATAGGTACCAATAGCTGCATCGTCCCAGCCTGTCTGGCATGCATTGCCACTATAGCCAGTAGGGCACACGCATTTGTTGTTATTACAAGTTCCCCCATTCTGGCAGGTGATTGATCCACATTTATTAGTACAGCTAGCTGTAATTAATGTTATACCCAGGCAAAGGCAAATGAACAGGAATGCAAGACGGCTGTAATTTTTCAAAATTGTGTACTATTTGTATTGTTAGGAATCAACAGTGTAAAAATACGGTAGAGCAGATGGTAATAGCAAAAACATACATACAGTTTAACAATTTTATACATTATAGCTGTGGTGCGGATTCCCGCATTTGAAATTATGCATCATCTGTTTGTCGGGTTAAATAAAATTATAGTGATATAAAATATAAAACCTTCCTGGCAATTGTTCAAATGCACTATAGTTAGTACATTTAACAAAAAAACAAAGGAACTTATGACGTTAAAAAATCTTATAGTTGCCGCTGCATTATTCTTAACTATGCCAGCAATTGGCCAACAAGTAAATATGCATGGCAAAAGTGGCCAATATGATATATCTGCTTTCAGCAATTTTAATTCATTACCAATCAATAGATCAGCAATAAATGCTACAACCAAAATTGTAAATTCCCAATTTCCTGGCTGGTCTGTAAATGCCGATAAACTGAATAGTACTTTCAGCGACATCTTCGGTACTCCTATGTCTTTATCAGGCAATGACAATACAGAAAGAGCCAACAATTGTATGCTAAACAACCTTGCAGGATTAGGAGTCATCAGCAATGAATGGAAGCAAACAAGTAATTATCCCGGCCCAAAAGCAGATTATTTGTATTATGTTCAGTATATAGCTAATCACCAGGTGGTTTTTTCAAGGTTAAGTTTCAGGTTTACAAAAGAGGGAGCATTGGAGCGCATTCAAATGAATAATTATGGCCGTCCTGCCAAGGGAATGAAACCATCAATATCAATTGAAGATGCTAAAAAAATAGCTGTCACTGACATGGCTGGTGCAATGGTTTCCGGTAGCCCTGTAATAGATGCTGAATGGTCTTGGTTTCCGGTTCCTGCAAAAGGTGGTTATGATTTGCATCCTGCATGGCATTTTAAGGTTAATGGTAAAGTGCCTGGTAGTGTGCCATTGAAATTGGATGGCTATATTGATGCTACAAATGGTGCTATAATTTACCGTACCAATGAGGTTAAGGAGACAGGTTATGATATCACGGTTAAGGGTGTAGTTTTCAAAGATGGTACTCTTAACCCTTCTACCAGCCAGCCATTACCCAATTTAGCCCTGCAAATAGGTGTAGATACTTTTTATACCGATACAGCTGGTTATTATGCTAATGCACTGGTTACCTTGCCAGATACTACCACTATACCATTATTTGGTAAATGGTCTACTGTAATTGATTCTATTACGGGCAATCTTCCTGCTTTTTCCACAATTGTATCGGCTACAGGCACTACCTATACTTACCCTACTACAGCACCATGTAGCGATCGTCATATAAATGCATATTACCACGTAAACAGGGTCCATAATTTCATGAAGGGTTATTTTCCCACATTTACTGGTATGGATTTTTCATTGCCAACCAATGTAGATCTTACAAGTGGCACTTGCAATGCATTTTATAGCGGCACTGATATCAATTTTTATCAAGCAGGCGGTGGGTGTAACTCATTTTCCGAAATAGGTGATGTTATCTATCACGAATATGGCCATGGTATATCAGACCATTGGTACACGCTACATGTAGGTTCAGCTTCCATCAGGAACGGTGCATTAAATGAGGCATGTTCTGATATCTGGGCTATGAGTATTACCCGTAGCCCTATATTGGGTGCCAATAGCTTTACAGGTGTTGGTGGTTTTATCCGTAAATATGATATGACACCACAGGTATACCCAATAGACCTTGAAACCCGTCGTTTTGTAGGTGACGTACACAAAAACGGCCAGATAATAGCAGGTTGCTGGTGGGATGTAGGCGTGAACATAGGTAGTATAGATTCTATGACAAAATTGTTTACCGAGGTTTATTATGATGTTCCGGATGGGGCAAATGGTACAGAAGGCCGTGTTTACCAGACAATACTGATAGATGCCCTTATGGCAGATGATAATGACCATAACCTGAGCAATGGGACTCCACATTATAGCCAGATAGTAGCCGCATTTGCCAAACACGGTATCTACCTGGAAGGGGATGCAACTTTTACCCATACAGAAATTAATACTAGTCCTGACAATACACCCATTACAGTAACAGCAGGATTAGACCTCGTATCCAACCGTTTTTTTAAAGACCTAACCCTTTATTACCGTATCAATGATACCGGTAGCTGGATCTCACAGGTAATGACCAATACCTTATTTACCTTCACCGGTACAATACCCGGACAGGCATTGGGTACTGTAGTTGATTATTATTTTATCATGCACGATAGCTTAGGAAATGATAACGGCTTCTTCCCTATTACCTGCAATCCAGCCCTGCCATTTTACCAGAGAACTATCCCTTACCAGTTTGCGGTAGGTATACAGGCAGTAGATAGCAATGATTTTGAAGGATCTACTACTGGTTGGCATATAGCTAATAATACTGGCGATAATGCCACAGGTGGTAAATGGGCGCAAGGAGTTCCGGTGCCTAATACCTTCTTCGATTCATGGCCATCTGGCGATAATACTACTGGTACAGGCAAATGCCTGATAACTGGTAGTGGCACAGCAGGTGGTGGTTTCTTCGGACAAGGCGTAACCAATGGTACATCTACAGTAATCAGTCCTGTTTTTGATATCAGCACATTTACTACTCCAATTGTTGAATATTACCGTTGGTTCTCAAACGAACAAAACTTTTCTAATTTCAAAAACGATCCATGGATAGTTAAAGTTCGTGATGCCTCTTCTTCCAGCTGGACTACGGTTGAAGCTACTTACCAATGTGATATCAACTGGCGCCGCCGTATCTTTAGGGTTGACCAATATGTCCCTACTGGTACTACACAGATTCAGCTTAAATTTTATGCATCAGATTCAGTATTGTCTACATGGTCGGGTAATGGACAAAGCACCTCTGTAGGTGGCCTTGATGATTTTGCCATTTATGACAAGGGCACACCTGTTGGTGTAAATGATGTAAAGCCTGCCAAAGCTGAAATCTTCCCTAATCCTGCTGATGAGCAGATACAGGTAGTATTGCAAAGTGCAGGCACAGGTACTATTCGCCTTTATGATAATATTGGTAGGGTAGTAGCTGAATTATCCATCCAGCCTAACCAAACTAAGTACACCATCAATACCACTAATTTATCTGCTGGCCAGTATAATTTGATTTTACAAACCAAAGGTTTGATACAATCTAAGAAAGTAGTGGTGATGCATCAATAATGATTTTCTAATTTCATTTTATAAAAGCCAGGTGTTTTTGCATCTGGCTTTTTTTTGCTCTGTTCTTTATATTGTTTATATTTGTTAGTATAATTTATTGATTAACAATTGTATAGGCATTGCTGGGACTCCACTCCTGTTTTTAGGAGGGGACGTCGGCGGCCTCTGCCAAGAGGCTGTCGACTGGGGTGGTTAGAGCGTGAAGGACAATGCGCATCTGGCTAAGCACACCTCAACCACCCCAGTTTTGGCGAAGCCAAAACGTCCCCTCTCCTCCTATCGGCGGACAGGCTAAAAACAGGAGGGGAGTCCCGCACGTACTATCTTATTTACTTTCAGTTAATTATGATGAATGTAATTATAAATATTATTTTACGCAGCCAATTTCTGGTTCCTAATCACTTTTGGGAAAAGGAGATTTTGGCCGAAGGTGACAATGGTTGTTTTAGGGTAGTTGAATTGGGTGAGGGTTTTGTTGAAAGGGGGATTCATGTTTTCTATGAGTGCGGTGGCCAGGCGATTGAGGTCATGGAGTTCGCATTTAATGTAGGAAAAGCAAATGTAGTGACCTGGAGTAATAGTACCACGCCAACCCGGTTGAGGGGTGACCATATTTGGATTTTCGGTGTCGAGGGTATTTTCCAGGAGTTGGTAAACATCTGCTTTGATGTTGTGGCTTTCACCAATGGCTAGAAGTTTAATGGGTTTGGTGTAATATGTTTTGTGGTCGGTTTGGCATTCATACATGGCATAGATCCCGGGTATGTCGGGCAGGCCATATACATTATCTTCAGTCCAGTAGCCGTTGATGGTTAGTCCGAATTCGTTTTTTGGTTTTGTTTTAGATTGGGGTAGGGTATAGCCGAATTTCGCTGCCAATGCTTCGGCTTGTTTCATGCTGTTGTTAGGGAGGGTTTCTTCCTCAGTTTCGGCAGTCATTGCCCCAAATGCCCCAAATATTTTTTCTGAGAGAAATTCGGAGTCTGAATTTTCTCCGACAAGCTCCAATTCCGCTACAGTAGCGGGTTCTGGCTCTTCCTGATTGTAAAATTCCATTGCCTCACTTTGCCTCAACATTGCCCCATCGTGACCCCACATGGTGCCGTATTCCCAGTTTTCATTGCCAATTTCGACCTGCATTTCCGGCTCAAATTCCGACTCTTCCTCATCAATGCCTTCCGCTCTCTGCTCTGTTTCTCCCTCTGAATTTAGCTCCGTTTCCCGCTCTGAATTTGCCTCCGCTCTTCGCTCTGTTTCCCGCTCTGAATTTTCCTCTTCTTCAATGTTCGTCAAATTTTCCTTCACCCACGCTACTTGCTTTTTAGACTTCACAGAAGTTTCAAATTCCATATCGCCGAAATTTCCCCTTACATACCTCTTGGCATACTCAGCTACTTTCCAGGATAGTACCTCATCCGTGCCACCAATAAATCGCACCAATTCTGTAAACGACTCCATGTAAGCCCCGATATGGTTTTTGTTAATATTTTTGACCATGCCCAGGAGTTTGCGCAGTTTTTCTACTTCCTCCATTGTAGGGATTTGGTCATCTGGTTCTCGCAGGCGTATTTTATTGTTGATGGCACCTATATGCCCATAGACATCCAGCAGTATCATGCCTGGCGTTACGTTTGCCGCCCGTTTCATTTCCTCCCATTTCCCATTTTTTATCCATAGATAAACGGTTTTACGGTTTACGTCCAGGATATCAGCAATTTCGGTGCTGTTCTTGTCTGTGTTGAAAAACAGGCCATATGCCTGCTGCTGTTTTTCGGTGAGTGGTGCCATTTGGATAGATTTATGGCACAAAGTTGTGGTGCGTTTTTCGGATTTGGATCAGGGGAGGAGAAAATGTGAGGAAATAGTTGCTTACGTCTGAATTTGTCTGAACCACTGATTGAAGCTGATTTAATTGATTTAGCTGAATATTTTAGTTGTTGTGTTTTGGTAATTATAGTTTGTAATTGTTTGAAAAACAATTGATTAGGAAATGATGGGACTCCCCTCCTGTTTTTAGGAGGGGACGTTTTGGCGCAGCCAAAACTGGGGTGGTTGGGGGAAGGTTAGACGGATTCGCATGGTAACCTCGACTGTTGTCGGAGAAAACTCCAACAACGGCACTCCCATCCATCATCACCCCAACCACCCTCATTTGGGGCAATAATGGGGCAATGATAAATGCTGTATAATATTGATAGTCAACTAATTGTGTAAATCGTTGCCCCAAGAGGATATTTTGGCGTATTGGGGCAATGGCCGAAGGGTGGGGTAGGCATTTGGCTAAAGGCCAGTTTTTTAGGTATGCTGAATACCACAAATAAAAAAAACACCAGTTTTAGCTGGTGTTTTTTTTATTTCAAATCTTTAAATCCTATCTCCTTACAGGTTCCTGGTGAGGCTGGTTTTGAGGCCTGCCTGGTTGCTGCTGGGGTTGTGGCCTTTGAGGCTGAGGTTGCGGTTGTGGCCTTTGCGGTTGAGGCATTGGTGGTTGAGGCATTGGTGGTTGAGGCATCTGGCGTTGTGGCTGCGGTTGTGGCTGCGGATTCTGCCTTGGTTGAGGAGGCATTGGTTGGTGCTGTGGCTCACGTTGAGGTTGAGGTTGTTGTTGCGGAGGCATTGGCTGACGCTGTGGTTCACGTTGCGGTTGTGGTTGTTGCGGAGGCATTGGCTGACGCTGTGGTTCACGTTGTGGCTGTGGCTGTTGCGGAGGCATAGGTTGGCGTTGCGGCTCCTGGAAATTAGGCTGGCGCTGTGGCATCGGCTGACGCTGTGGTTCACGCTCTGGCATTGGCGAACGTTGTGGTTCCCTTTGCGGCATTGGCTGATTGCCTGGCTGGCGTTGTGGTTCACGCTCTGGCATTGGCGAACGTTGTGGTTCCCTTTGCGGCATTG
>CANGSR010000171.1 GCA_947456055.1 Chitinophagaceae bacterium | reverse complement strand
CCATAGCCTGCATTTCATCGAGTGTTAATGCGGCAATTACAGAGGCTGCACGAAGAAAATTTCTTCTATTGAAGCTCATTATGGTTACTTTTTAATATTTTAAAAATAAGCACACGAAACCCTCAACTTGTGGTTGTCATGGCATCATATTGATAAAATGGCAAAAGGTATTTTTGGGTATAAAATATCTTTTAGGCATAAGGTTGTATAAAAGTACAAAAAACTATTACAATACCTAATCTGGAATTTTATTTTATAAAAACATATCATCATCTGGAGCTGGCAAATGAGCATAAAACCACAATCCATTGATTTACTTAATCATTAACAATTAAATTATTTTTACATAAAAACTAAATGTTGACGGAATTTTAGTAACTTTCAGTTAATAGTTACATTTTTTATTCTACAGATTGGAATTCCTTGCCCTTAAAAGAGCTTCTGCAATAACGAAGTCAATTGGATTAGTCAATTTAATATTATCAAAAGCACCTTCAATTAAATTAACTTTTATTCCAAAATCTTCCACCACAGATGCTTCATCTGTAAATTCTGGCCTGTAAGGCCGGTTAAATGCAGGTAATATTTGTTCTGATTTAAAAGTTTGTGGTGTCTGGATAATTCGTAACAGTTCACGGTTCACCGGAGTATTGATATTGTTCTCTCCCACCATTCTTACACTTTCAGCCTGGGCTATGGCAGGAATGGCATTACCATTAATCAGGGCAGATTTATAACAACGCAAAATAAGATCCTGGGTTATCATCGGCCTTGCAGCATCATGAACAAAAACAACCCCGTCATTATTTACCATTTTCAGCCCGTTTTGCACACTATGAAAACGAGTTTCACCACCTGCCGTAATAGTGAGGTCAAACTTAGCCATAAATGTGCGAATAATTGTTTGGACGCCACTCAAATGGTCTTGTGGAACTACAAGAATAATTTTGGCATCGGGTAATGCCAAACGGAAAGCATCAATGGCATAAATTAGCAAGGGCTTACCCAAAAAAGGCAAGAATTGCTTTGGTATATCACCGCCCATACGGGTTCCTTTACCTCCGGCAACTATTACTGCATATTTCTTTGAATTTCCCATGTCTAACTAGCAATTATTCCAAAAGCCAAAAATAAACATTAAGCGATAAGAATCCGTTTATCAATGCATCTTGTTATCCACACAAATTCTAATAATTTATCCAGGATCAATAAATAGTGCTGATTCAAACAAGACAATCTTATTTCCTACAAAAAATATGTAGTATTGCCCATAGTATAACAAACATGCCTTTAAAAGTACAATACTGCTCAGACCTGCATCTTGAAATGCCAGCAAACCAAATGCATATGCAAAAATACCCCTTGCAGGTAAAAGGCGATGTATTGTTAATGGCAGGTGATATTGTACCTTTTAGTATGATGCACAATTTTGATTATTTCTTCGATTTCATTTCCCGGAATTTCAAATATACCTGGTGGGTACCCGGTAATCATGAATATTACCATAGCGATATTAGTATTCGTAGTGGCGTTGTAAATGAACAGATAAGGGAAAATGTGGCACTGGTGAATAATACCAGTATTATTTATGAAGATATTGAATTTATCTTTTCAACACTATGGAGTAAGATAAATGTAGATAATGCCTGGCAGATAACACGGGCCATGAGCGATTTTCATGTAATCAAATCAGGAGAACAACGATTTAATACATTATTATTCAACCAGATACATGAGGAATGTCTGAATTTTATAAAACACAAAATTGCTAATCCATTGGCAAAAAAAAAGCTTGTTATAACACATCATATACCTACATTTATGAATTACCCACCCAAATACAAAGGGGATATAATAAGTGAAGCTTTTGCGGTAGAACAATTTGATTTAATAGAACCCAGCAATATCGATGCATGGATATTTGGCCACCACCATTATAATATACCCGAATTCAAAATTGGCAACACATCTATGCTTACTAATCAATTGGGCTATGTGAGGCATGGGGAGAACAGGTTGTTTGATAGAGGCAGGATTTTAGAGCTTTAGATGGATTATTTCGAAAAATGGCATTAGGATAATAATCCCTAATTTTATCAAATAATATGATGAGCGAATTCCAACCACTAATAGACCATATCCAGAAACGGGTTAGCCTAAATGAAGATGAGATCCAGGAGTTTATATCTTGCTTTAAATACCTGAAAATAAGAAAAAGGCAATTTATCATCCAGCCGGGATTTGTAGCCCACCATAAAAATTACATACTCAAAGGTGCCTTCAGGGCTTATGTAGTAGATGATGATGGCCATGACCATACAATACAGGTTTCAATTGAAGATTGGTGGATATCTGACTACTACAGCTATGTTTACCAAAAACCTGCTACTATGTTTGTTGAAGCTTTGGAACCTGGTATTATTATGCAGCTCGATTATCTTGAGGAAGCAAGACTAAAACAGCAGAACCATAAATTTGAAACCTTTTTTAGAATAATGGCCGAAAGATCTGTAGCACACATGCAACGGCGTATAATAACCAACCTCACCATGAACGCCCAAGACCGCTATAAGGAATACGAAACCCTGCATCCGGATATCGTTCAGCGAATGCCGCAATATGCCCTGGCATCATATTTGGGTATGACCACTGAATATTTATCGAGGCTTAGGAATAAAAGAACCAAAAAAAGTTAAACCAGTTTATCTTTTTTCATTGAACTGGTTGATGGGTATTTCTTAATCTTGTTCATTGGAAACGGACTTGTGTGGAGGCCATCTTTGCATTGTCAATTACGATAAAAAACATCAAAAAAAAGACAATGACCAACACATCAAACAGGACATTTACAGTCCCAACACGTGAAGAAGTATCAGCCACAAACCAGGCTATTTTTGACAAGCTAAATGGTGCTATAGGTTTTGTACCAAACCTTTATGCCTATTTCAGCAAAAGTGAAACAGCACTTGCTGACTACGTAGCGTTCCAAAACCGTAAAAGCACTCTGAAGGCAAAGGAAAGAGAAGTTATCAATCTGGTGACCAGTGAAATAAATGGTTGTAGGTATTGCCAAAGTGCACATACAGCAATTGGTAAAATGAATGGATTTACCGACGAACAAATTATTGAAATACGTGGTGGCGGTGCAACATGGGATAGCAAACTTGATGCCCTGGCAAAGTTTACATCATCGGTGGTAGGAAATAAGGGCCAAGCAACCATAGATTCAAGGGAAGCATTTTTTGCGGCTGGTTATACCGAAGGTAATATGGTAGATGTAATAATTGTGGTTGGTGATAAAATAATCAGCAACTACATTCATAACCTTACAGGCTTTGCAATTGATTTCCCCCTGGCTCCAGAATTGGCTAAATAAGTAGATTGAGAATTATAAAAACAAAAGAGCTGCAATCATTTATGATGGCAGCTTTTTTGTTCTCCAAATGTTTCGGAATTAAAAAAACATTAAACAGCCCTATGAATCATATTAAGATTTATACTTATGCTCTACTTCATGCCCTAATTCCTTAAAAAAATCAAATAATAAATTGTAAGTTTTAGCATCGGCATTTATGAAATGAAAACTACCCGTTTGCATATACTCACAACCCAAACATACATTTAGTGCAGAAACTATTTCATGTTTATTATTATAAAAAACTATGGCATCACGGTATAGAGGCGAACACAACCAGCCAGGTATATCAACAATTTCTGTTCTCAAAATAGCCTTTAGTCTATCAATCACTTCATCAGTATACTTAAATGTACTCATTTTCTGACAAGTAATATGAAATAGACCGTTTTCTACTATTAGCTTTTGTTGACTATTCACTTCATTCATCAATTCATTAAAGCGGGCTTCTTCCAATTCACTAAGCCCAGATTTTTTCTTTTCCCAATGAGTAAGTTCTTTGAATTCATTAGTCCAGGCAATTCTTTTTTCTTCAAATTCCTGTCCCCTCTGGAATGAATATGTTTCGAGGTAGTCAAAATCAAGATTGTCAATAAAATCGATTGAGGAGGTGTAGGCATAAGTGGGCATTGGGTGCAGATTTAACTTTTTAATGACACAAAGTACGATAATAAACTATCGGTTAATGTACTTAAGCATTTTGATGAATTAAACATATTGAACGACATCAACTTGATATTTGAATAAATATTAAATACATAAAACTAATATAAATCATGTTGCGCATCTGACTTTTTGACACTATAAAACACAAATTGGAAATTACTAATCATGCCAAATTTTCACTAAATTACTAATGGCATATATATTGTAGATTAAAATTAAAAACAATTATGGCGACATTAAATTACTCAAATAGGTTACAAAATATTCAGAATAGAAAATATGATCCTGAACTTAGGGTTTCATTAATGTCCGAATCTGCAAGTGCCAAATCACTGCCAGAAGATGTTAGATATTTAATTGAATCTATGAGAACAATAGATGATTCCTACAATAAAAAAACAATTAATGCCGCTGAACGAGTTCAAACACACTTAGAAACAAACTTTAATCTACATTTTAATAGAGCATATAGAACTCAAGGCTCAGTAATAACTAATACTAATATAAAAATACACAGTGATTTTGACTTGCTAGCGATAATTGACAAATATTTCTATCCAGAAAAATCTCCCAGCAATGTATATACTGAATCAGATCCCAATGATGACATTAGAGAAATGCGTAAACAAAGTATTCGAATCCTAAAAGAGATTTATGATGAAGTAGACGATACTGGGGAAAAGAATATTTCAATTTACAATAAATCACTAAAACGTAAAGTGGATATTGTGTTTTGTTATTGGTATCATTCAACAAAGTACGAAGAAACAAAGGGTGATGGTAGTTATGAATACTACCGAGGAATTTATTTATATAAGTTCCCTACAGGACCAAAAGAAAAAGATTTTCCATTTGCGCATATCCATAATGTAAACTATAAAGGCGACATTACGAATGACGGATCAAGAAAAGGAATTAGGTTGTTGAAAACATTAAAAGCAGATTGCGAATCATCAATAGACAATTTAAAAGGATTTCATCTTACATCCATTGTGCATTCAATTGAAAACGATCAACTGTTTTACAGATCAGGGGATGAAATTAATATTGCAAAAGCTATATCGGGTCACATTAACTTAATAATAAATAATCCAGAATACAGAAAAAGTATTTTAAGTCCAAATGGAACAGAGTACCCTTTTTTAAATGATAAAATAGTAACAGATTTAATTATATTAAGGCAAGACCTTGATACATTAATTGAAGATTCTATTAAAGATATAACAAATAGTCAATCAGTAAGAAGTGCAATTCTAACCTATTAAAACATACAATTATGACAGATTTAAAACCAAAAATATTTATTGGCTCGTCAACTAATGGCTATTCAATAGCCGAGAAAGTAAAAAATAATTTTTTAGCTATTGCGGACTGTGTACTTTGGCAAGATCCCGATGTTTGGGAACCCAACCAAAGCACTTTTGACAACTTAATGCGGATGGCTACCTATTTTGATTATGGAATATTTGTTGCTACAGCTGACGATTTAACACTAACTGGGGATAAACTAGTAATTGAAGCTCGTGATAATGTTATCCTTGAGATGTCACTGTTTTTAGGGGCAATGGGACGCCATAAATCATTTTTGCTTGTGGAAAGTGGCATTAAGCTGCCAAGTGATTTTAATGGAATTTTCATGCCAAGATTTGACCCAAAAAACGATTCCTCTATTGAAGCAGCGTGCCATGCTTATCATAATATAATAGAAGAACACAATATACTAGGACATTTAAGCTTATACCCAACTACAGCATTAGCTTTTGGGTATTATAAGAACTTTGTAGATGGTTTAGTAGAGAGTATGCAGAATCCAGAAACACTAGAAGATAACGGGATAGTTTATTCTGAATTTAGATTTAAAATTGTTATGCCAGCAGATTTACAAGGAATGATAAGACAAAAAGCGGCTCTTTTTTATAAACGGCATGGATTTGTTGAGAATGCTATTAAAACAAGATATCGTAGACATCCAGCTTGGTTTCATTTAGACCAAACAAAAGCACCAGTTGCCATTATTTACGATATGCCAAGTACTTTAACAGGTATTGATGATGCGATAGAGATGAGTCTACGAAAGGGATTTTTCGGTAGGACTAAACTTCAGGGGATAATAGAACAAAGAGAATTGAACAATTTTAGAAGAGTGCTACAAATTCAAATTAATCGCAATCCACTTGCCAAAGCAACAGTAGAAATAATAGATGAATATTAAAGATCCTTTTAAGCTATAGTAATTATACCTTAACAAATACAACCTGTGACCTAAGGTCACAGGTTGTATTTGTTAAGCAGTGGCCTCGCCAGGAATCGAACCTGGATCTGGAGCTTCGGAAACTCTTATACTATCCATTGTACTACGGGGCCTGATTGTTACGGAGGCGCAAAGGTAATTATTTTCGTGCCAAATAGGTAAGTAGCCGGAATTTCTTAGGGATGTTTTAAAAAATAGTAGTCTACCCTATTTGTAGTCTTCTACAACTATTTGCTCTTTACAAAAAAAGTATTCCCGTTCGTCGTTTGAGGCTACAATTACAAGGCGGTCTTTTGAGTATTGCTCCATCCAGGTTCGGTATTGGTCTATACCACGGAGGTCGAGATTCGTGCATGGTTCATCTAGTAAGAGAATCTGTGTGTCGGAAAAAATAGCCTGGGCAAGTTTCACCCTTTGCTTCATTCCTGATGAATAATCGCCTATTGTTTTGTCCGAAACATCTTTAAGCCCAATAATATTGATAATATCATTTATTGCAAGACCGGCAATTGGCTTCTTGAAAGAAAAATGAAATTCAAAAAATTCAGTGAGGGTTAATTCTTCTACCAATTCCATACCAGGTGCAGAGAAACTTATATGGCTGTATATGTCGCCAATAGCTATTGGGGTATTGTTTTGGATATAATGAACTTTGCCCATTGAGGCAGATTGCATACCCGCAATTATGCGTAATAAAGTGCTTTTACCACAGCCATTAGGGCCTAGAAGGGCATATGCACCAGGAACACTAAATGTGCAATTTACATCCTTAAAAATCCAGTATTTCTGAAAACGCTTACTTATGTGCTCCAGTACTATCTTCATGCAACAACAAAGGTATAGCAATACAGTTAAACCTGTTGTTACTATACCTTTGTTATAAATTTTTAGACTTGATAATTAATCTCAGAAGATATTCCAATAACCAATTCCTATTTTGAAACACTTACTGGTGGCATAAGAACTTCATCTATAATGTAAATCATACCCCTACCCAAAGAAATAGAATCTACAATTTTCGCCTTGTCATTTATAGTCACCTTATCCCCTACTCTGGCTATATGGATATCCTGAGTATTTACCATTTCTATTTCCTTTTTATCTACCAGCATATTTTGTCGGTAAACGCCAAGGGTCATATGGTATTGAATAATATTTCCCAACTTTTCCTCATGGCCAGGCTTCATTAACTCATCCAATGTACCCTTTGGCAATTTAGAAAAGGCTTCATTCGATGGGGCAAATATGGTAAATGGCAGAAACTTGCCAACGGCTTCTGTCATTTTTGCCTGATTGATGGCTGCAATTAATGTGCTGCAATTTTTATTTTCTATAAGGGTTGCCAGAACTGTCTTTTGGTTAGTATCAATGGCTGGTTTATTTTCTGCTGCTACTGGTGTAGTTTCGGCCTTGGGTGCAGGTTTTGAATTGCATGAATAAAGGAAAATGGCTATAATCAATGCGCTTCCCTGAAGTAAGTATTTCATAATTTTGAACATTTAGTCATTAAGTAATAGATAAATAACTTATACAAAATTATAACGAAATCAATCTATAAGACATGACCTGTATCACAAAATACGATTTGCAATGATGATACTTATCATGCTGTTGCCCGTCGCTTTTGTTCTGTCCGTATCAGATTTAGTTCTCGGCTGGTTTGTCCTGCAACCGATGTATTCTCCTCGGCCCTTCGCATCAAATAGGGTATTACATCCTTAACAGGGCCATAAGGAAGGTATTTGGAAACCTGGTAACCTGCATCAGCAAGGTTAAATGAAATATTGTCACCCATTCCATATAGCTGTGAAAAATAGACATACGGGCTGGATGGTGGAATCTTCATTGCCTGCATATACTTTACTGCTTCCATGCAGCTATTCTCATTATGGGTACCAACAAACAGAGCCAACTTTCCAAGGTTTTGTAAACAGTAAATTACAGCCGCATCATAATCCTTATCTGTACTTTCCTTATCAGGCTGTATAGGGTCGGTATACCCTTTTTCTGCAGCACGGGCACGCTCCTTTTCCATATATGCACCACGTACCAGTTTAGCTCCCAAAATATACCCTAATTTTTCAGCCTTTTCACAGGCTTCCTTTAAGTAAGGCAGCGTGCCATGGCAGTACAACTGGTAGGTATTAAAAATGATGGCTCTCTTTTTATTGAATTTTTCCATCATCTTTTCTGTAAGCTCATTTACAGGCTCCACAATCCAGGTTTCTTCAGCATCTATGAGCATCATGATGTTATTCTGAAAGGCTGCGGTACATACCCTGTCTACCCTATTATACACCCTTTGCCATTCCTTCGTTTCCTCTTCTGTTAATTTTGCGCCACTATTTATTTTCTCCAGCAAATCAAATCTTGCAAAACCAGTAACTTTTAGACTTACAAAAGGTATATTTTTCTGCGTGGCAGCAAAATTGATTGCCTTAATAAACTCCCCTGTAGCCCGCTCAAATTCAATTTCATTTTCTTTACCCTCTACACCATAATCCAATATTACTCCCACCTTATACTTACCAATGAGTTTTGCAGTTTCGGCAGCCTCTTCCATATTTTCACCACCACAAAACTGCTTAAATATGGTTTTTTTAACAACCCCATCAATAGGTAAGTGGGCCCCTATGGCAAACCGGGTAGCAGCAATGCCGAGTTTGGTAATAAGCGGGGAATTCATCGAACTAAATAAAAAGCTGCCCATTTTTAAATCCTTGTCCGACCGGTAACGGAATGCGATTTCGGTATTACTAAATTGAAGCATAAAGAGAATATTGAACGAAAAGAATCGGTTTTAACCCATTAAAATTTCACAACAAATATAATTGTAAATTGAAATATAAAATTATGACTAAAATCATTTAAAAATCTGATTTACAACACCCATAAAGATTTTGAAACGCAGTTAATTTGAGCAATATTTGAGGCATATTAAGTGCTTAGGTATAAATTTTGTATTATTGGAAATCAATCGCTAACAATAAAAAAGCAGGAAAAATGAATAAAAGAAATGGGGTAATTTTCTCGCTCTTAGTAGCCGCAATCCTAACTGGTTGTGGATCTAACTCCCAGAATACAGGCGATAACCATAATGCGCAACTTAAGGAACCCAATGAAAAAAATGGTGCCCCAGGAGTTGATGAGTCGAAAGGAAAGGGAAAATTCACTGAGGTGAAACTCAACTCACCGCTTGACCAGAATATGGTGGCAATGGGCAAATCAATTACTGATGTAAAATGTGTAGCCTGCCACAAGCTTACTGATGAAAAGCTGGTAGGCCCGGGATGGAAAGGGGTAACAACAAGGAGGAAACCCGAATGGATTATGAATTTTGTGACCAACACAGATGAAATGATTGATAAGGATGCAGCAGCACAAGCCCTACTGGAAAAATGCATGGTCCGTATGCCTAATCAGCACCTCAGCGATGAGGAAGCCCGATCTGTACTTGAATACATGTTTAAGCTGGATGGCAAGAATTAGGATTCAACTTAGTAATAAAATATTATTAAAGGCATTTCACTGGTAAATGAAATGCTTTTTTGTTTTGTGGTGAGGGTGCGATAATTTTATTATTGAAATTGCGTGATAATAATAATTCAGGGGAGGTCTAACCCCAGCCCTCTGCCAAAGGAGAGTGTGTCGTAATCAAGCGTTTAGGACAGTAATTTTGGGAGGCCTAATGCGTTTGCTTATGCCTTTCTTAAAACACTTCAACTATTAAGCATTAACTATTAACTAATTTATCCGATGAAAAAACACCCACTTTTGCTATTAGTTTTATTTGGACTAATAACTAATACTTATGCGGAAAATAAACTGAATCGCTTTGAATTCAATATAGGATATGGCTGGATTGCGCCTAATGGCTTCCAACACATTAATGAAGGTGGTGATGCCTACAAAGCCTCGGGTGCGTAT
>CANGSR010000170.1 GCA_947456055.1 Chitinophagaceae bacterium | reverse complement strand
GGTTATTAATTTAAACCTTAGTACTTTGCACAGTAGAAAATGTTTTTTTTCTAAATGCTTACTTTAACATCCAAGAAATTGTTCACTTAATTGAAAATTATTTTGGTGTGAAATTCAAAAACACCAGCAATTCTACTTAATTGAACAATTTGGTGTTAAATGCAAAATTGGCTGGTTTGACATAAAACTAATGACTAAATAAGTATATACACTTACGTTCACGTTTTATATGCCTGACGGTTTAATAAAGCTATGTAAAGAAAATAATTGTTGTCCATAATAGACAGAACTAGATTGATAAAATTTAAACCGATTTATGAAAAATACTGAAAATAATTCGCCATTTTTGTTGAATAAATCTCATGAAAGCAGCCATAGGCAAGCGTTTCAGCGAAATTTTATTCCACACAAAACTCCGCACACTTTCATTTTTCATAGCCAATATACAGATTAATTATTACATATACAGTACTGAATATCAAACTTATTTACTAAACAAAAGACATAGCCTTGGGTTTCCCAAGCTGAGGGTCGCGGGTTCGAATCTCGTTTTCCGCTCTTTTTTTTGAAAGCCCTGGGGATAAAGGCTTTTAGGAACAATAAAAATATTATTTATGAAAAACCTGGCTTCTATATTTATTATTGCTATCCTTTTAACAGCATTGCCATCTACTTTGTTTGCATGGGGTAAACCAGGCAAGCATGTAAGGTATATAAAGTGCAGGTGCGAAAACACTAAATATATACCACCAGCCGAAAGGGAGAAACCTTGTTGCAAACGCAATAAATATAACGAGGGGCATGTGCGCTACCACTGGAGGAGTTTTTCTCACAGGTAATAGCATTTTATTCCCTATTTTATTGTTGGCTCTATAAATATTAACGGTAATGATATTTTTCATTACCGAATAGATTAAGCAAGTTACTATTGCTATAATGAGTCTCACATTTCTTATGCTACTCAGCTTTTTGTTCCCTCCTAAAAATGGAGACCTACCCAAAACCATTTACGAGTTTAAGGTAGCATCACTTACTGGCGGCTCTATTGATTTCAGCGATTTTAAAGGCAAGAAAATACTAATTGTAAACACCGCATCGAAGTGCGGCTTTACCCCACAGTATGAAGCCCTTGAAAATATTTACGAAAAGTATAAGAACAAACTGGTAATTGTTGGCTTCCCTGCCAATAACTTTCTTTTCCAGGAACCCGGCAGCGACAAAAAGATTGAAACCTTTTGTAAAAGCCATTATGGTGTCACTTTTCCTATGGCATCAAAAATATCTGTGAAGGGCAAAAGTATGGCACCTATCTACCAATGGCTTACCCAAAAGGAACATAATGGCTATGAAGATAGCCGGGTGAAATGGAATTTCCAGAAATACCTCATTGATGAGGACGGCAAATTAATTGCGATTTTCCCTCCATCTACTACACCAGATAGTAAAGAGGTTATTGAAGCGATAGAGAGAGTAAAATAAAAGATACCATTACATGGCCACAGTTTTTACTGAACTATGATTACCTAATTAGGAGGCACGTTACATCCAAATTGTCTGGAATAGAGATTTGGCAAATTCATTAAGTTGTCAAATCTCTATTCCAGACAAATCTAAAATTTGTTAGTTGATGGCTAGGTATGGCAGCTTATAGATTTCTTCAAATCTGAATAATAAGGAAACCACACCCACACAAAAAACCCCAATAGGAGCAATACAACTCTATTGGGGCATATTAATGTAAAATTATATTTTATTCATTACAGTCGCACTCATCGGGCTCCTGAATGAAGTTTTCCATCCTTTCTTTAATCCTGTAGGTATTTTTAGTACCATCGGTATATTCTACCTCACTGATAATCCAATGTTCGCCCTGTGGCAAACAAATATATACCAATGCAATGTGATTACGGTCAATAACATTACCCTGAATCTTAGCATCCTTTTCCAAAATCTTATTATAGACTTCAGAATAGAACATGTAAGATATCTTCTTTACCTTTTTATCACTTTTATTGTGGAATTTCAATTCATACCTATCCTTACTACACTCCCAGCAATCATAGCATACCCTTTTGTAAGTACAAAGGCAAAAATCCTTACCATGTTTCAAATAATCCTTATCCTGGGCATGTGTTACAAATACCGGAGACATTAAAAGAACAATCAATAAAATTCTTAGCGGAGCAAACATATTTACGATATATTTTGGAATATTTGTTATAAAACCGAGCTTAAGACCGCAATACACTTAGAGGAATAAGACTACTACTGCAAATATATAAAATGGAAAATAAAGACAATGGTTTAGTTTGAATATTTTTCTGTTGTTGGAAACCATTTTAATAAATATTGAGTCTTCACCGAGTTAACTTACGTATATGATTCCATTCCATCATTTTATCTTACCTTTATTTCATAATTAAACATGCAAATGCGCTTCCTTACTCTTTCTCTGGTACTTACATTTTTCGGCAATTTGGCAATGGCCCAAATGGTAAAAGATGCGGCTACAAATGGTAGCCAACCTTATAATACCACCAATATCTATGAAATAAAAAAACAATTCCAGTACAATATATTACATAACCCTGGGGGCGAAAATAATGAGCAGGAAGCTGATAATGAGCTGACCCGCTTCAACCGTTGGTTCAACTTCGTAGAACCACGATGCTACCCCAGTGGCAACCTACCCTCCCCTTGCGCCCTTATTGATGCCTGGAAATCAACCAAAACCGCCCACAGGAATGCGAATAGGACAAGCCGATTTGTAGGCCCATGGCAACCCCTGGGGCCAAAAACCGTGGCTGCCAACTCAAAGGGCATAGGACGCATCAATGCAATTGCCATCAATCCGCTGGATACTAATAATTTGTTTGTAGGTGCAGCTTGCGGGGGTGTATTCATAACCCATGATGGTGGTGCTACCTGGATCTCTAATACCGACAATTTCCCTTCATTGAGCATTGCTGATATTGCCCTAAATCCAATTCACCCCGATACACTTTATGCCGCAACCGGTGATGGATATGGATATACCACTGGTCTTTACAATATTTTTTGGGGTGGGCTATATAGTGCAGGAGTAATGAAAAGCACTGATGGCGGCAATAGCTGGAATACTACAGGCCTTACCTATTCGCAAGCTAATACCAGCATTATTCAAAAATTGCTCATTCACCCCACAAAGACAAATATTCTTTTAGCCGCCACCACCAGCGGAATACAAAGAACGACAGATGCAGGTGCTACATGGACATCTGTAGAAACAGGGCATGTATACAGCATGGCCTTCTATCCCGGCCAGCCTGATACTATTTATGCCATCAACGACCATGACCTTAGGGTTTCCTACAATACAGGCGCATCATGGTCAACCCTCCACGCAGGTGTAAACCCAAGTATGGACAGGGCCACAGTAGGTGTATCACCTGCTTCTCCAAAAGCAATTTGGGTATTAGATGCTTCAAATAACTTACAATGGTCACACGACCAGGGTACTACATTTACACCTACTACCCCAGCCGATACTACCGCAGTTTTTTATGGTTATTACGACAGAATCCTGGCCATTTCACCTGTTGATTCCAATAATATAATAGTAGGAGGTGCATATATGGCCTACACTACCAATGGAGGTAATGTATGGGCAAGACTGGACACAACGAACGTGGTGCACCTGGATAATCATGCCATAACCATCAACCAACAGCATCCTGCTACCATATACTCGGGTAATGATGGTGGTATCTATGTTACCAGAAATGGTGGCAGAACATGGCAGGATCTTACCAATGGGCTGATGATATCACAGATATATGGCATAAGCTCATCAAGGCAAAGACCATACCTGATGTTGGCAGGATTGCAGGACATTGGAAGTCTTAGGTATGACAGTATACTATGGGACAATAGGTATGCTGGGGTAGATGGTATGGCAAATGCTGTGAACCCAATAAATGATAGTATTATGATTGTATCATCGCAATATGGTACATTAATGCTTTCTCTGGACCGGGGTGATTCATTCACCTATATGAACGTAACTCCCGAAACTGGTGCCTGGGTAACGCCGGTTTGCTTCGATCCTCACAATAAGGACGTTATCTATTGCGGATATCATAACATCTACCGCAGTACAGACCGTGGCCTAACCTATACTAATATTACCGGCACTAATCCATTTCCTAATGGGGCAATCGCAATGGCGGTATCACCCTCTGATTCTAATGTGATTTATGCGGCTGATTTTAACCGTATCATGCGTACAACAAATCATGGTACAACATGGACTAATGTAACCGGTAGCGGATTGGCAGTGGGAACAGCAGCCATTACAAACCTAGCTATTGACTATACCAATCCAATGCTGGTATATGTAACCATGTCGGGCTATGCGAGTGGCAAAAAAGTATACATGAGTAATGTCGGTGGCTCATCATGGACTAACATTAGCTATAACCTGCCCAACCTACCCACTACCTGCATCATTACCGATAGCAGTGCGCCTGGGGCATTATACGTAGGTACTGATATTGGTGTTTATTATACCGATTCTACCACACCCGGAGTATGGGCTCCATATAGCTCCGGTCTGCCAAATGTAATAGCGAGTTGCATGGAACTCAATTACAAGAACAATAAAATAAGAGTAGCCACCTATGGTAGGGGCATATGGGAATGCGCTATAAAAGGCAAAACTGACGGTATCAATACCATAAACAACACAGCAACTACCAGTAAAATATCACTTACCCCCAACCCTACCGACCATCAATGGGTGCTAATATTTAACGGCTCAAAACCAGATAATTATTCGGTAACCCTTTCTGATATTTCAGGTAAAGTCCTTAATACCTACCGTAACAGTGAGATTATTAATGCAACCAACCTGGTACCTGGAATTTATAATATTGAGGTAATAATTGACAATCAGCAATATAGCCTTAAGGCCATAAGGAAATAGGATTACTTGTTGCTATAAGACAAAAGCCACTCTACAAATGTCAACCTAATATCCTCTTTTGGTCCTGGTTCGGTTGTTATTATTTGTATTGGTATTACTGGTTCTGGAATTGAATTCAACTTACGTTTTTCAATTTCGGCCTTTACCTCAGTAATATATCGCTTACTGAAATGGGCCGAATGGGCATCAATATCCAGCAATTCCTGGTCTGTTTTTAGGCTTACATCATAATTATCAGACTTTGATGAAGCAGTTGTTGTTGCTTCTATATTCTTTGCCAAAGAGTCAAGGCTGCTATTCTTTACATATTCCTTATCGTAGTCAGTTCTAAGTTTACTATCAATTAAAACCATGTAGGCATCATTCAACTGCCGCATTTGCTGGTAGGTATTTTTACCAGGATGCCAATCTGGGTGCATCATTGACGATTGCAGCGCACCTTCAAGGGTTTTGTAGGCCAATTCAACTTCTTCGCTAGATGCATCAAATGGCACACCAAGTACATCATAAAAATCTATAAATCTAAACTGCCTGGTACCTGGCAACTCAACCGGGCTGAACAACAAATCAGTATTATTCACCGGTTTACTTTTATTCCAGGTATGCACATTATCAGGATAGCGTTGTAGTACCATTTCCTCATAATCAAGTGCTGACTGCTGAACAGTTTTGTTCACACTTTTTATTAAATACCGCCTCTGCTTATGGCCATGAGTCTCCACAAGTGTAATATCCAGTTCAAATATCTGGTTCTTTGCTTTCTCATAAATACCCAGCATCAACCTGTATTCCACCAGCTTTAGTCTCGCATTGTAAAAACTATGTGCATCCTTTTTACAATCAGACAAAGTAGCTTGTGCCGCTCTGAACTGGGTACTATTCACCAGTTTTTCATTGGCTCCATCCAGTAACAGCTCATTGACAATATAGTGGTATCGTGGATTTGACATCTAAATTTCTTTGTTGTTTTTTTTTAATAGGTATACCCTAAATCTATTTCTTCACTAATTGGGCAATAGCCTCAGCGCAACGCTCCCCATCTATCGCAGCAGAAACAATTCCACCAGCATAACCTGCACCCTCGGCACAGGGGTAAAGCCCTTTTATCTGTATGTGCTGCAAGGATTCTTTATCTCTGGGTATCCTCACCGGGCTGCTGGTTCTGGACTCAGTGCCTACCAATATAGCCTCATTAGTATAGTATCCCTTCATTTTTTTACCAAAATCAACCAAGGCCTTCCTTAATGCACCACTTACCTCAGCAGGCAGCACCTTATCAATGGCATTTGTACTAATGCCTGGTATATAGGAACAAGCCGGCAGGGTGGAAGATATTTTACCCTCTACAAAGTCAACCATCCTCTGAGCCGGGGCTACCAAATTGCCACCACCTATCCTAAATGCATTTTGTTCTACCATTTGCTGGTAATGCATAGCTGCCAATGGCCCTGTAAATTTATATTTGGCAAAATCATGCTCATCTACGGAAACGACAGTGCCTGAATTAGCAAATGGATTATTTCTCTTGGATGGCGACCAGCCATTCACAACAATCTCGCCTGGAGCAGTTGCAGCTGGAGCTATGATACCACCCGGACACATACAAAACGAAAATACCCCCTTGCCATTCTCCTGTGCTACCAGTGAATAACTGGAAGGCGGTAAATAGGGGTCTCTCACCTTGCAATGGTACTGGGCCTGGTCTATTAGTAATTGGGGGTGTTCAATCCTTACGCCCAGGGCAAAAGGTTTACACTCTACTGTTATACCCTTATTATGCAATAAGGTAAAAATATCCCTTGCTGAATGCCCAGTGGCTAGTATCACCCACTTGCATTTTATTATGGTTCCATCATCTGTTTTCACACCACTAATTGCATCTCCATCGAGGAGGATATCTACAAATTTTGAATTAAAGTGAACCTCACCACCGCATTCTATTATTTGCTCCGTGATGGCACTAATAATGTGCGGTAATTTATTGGTACCTATATGAGGATGGGCATCAAAAAGTATTTCAGCATCTGCACCGTAATGATGAAATAATTGCAAGATCCGGGTCACATTGCCTCTCTTGGTAGAGCGGGTATACAATTTACCATCGCTATAGGTACCTGCCCCACCCTCTCCAAAACAATAGTTGGATTCAGGGTTAACAATACCCTCCTTATTCATTATGGCAAGGTCTCGCCTGCGGGAGCGCACATCCTTGCCGCGCTCCAATATGATAGGCTTAATACCTAATTCTATCAATTTGATTGCCGCAAACAAGCCCGCCGGGCCTGCCCCCACTATTACAACATGAAGCGCATTGGTAACGTCCTGCAATTGAGGCTTAAAAGGTGGTTCCTCAACCACTTTTTCATCTATAAATACCTGAACCTGTAAAACGATTTGTGGTTGGCGACTACGTGCATCTACCGATCTCTTTAAGATGGTATAGCCGGTAATTCTCTTTTTAGAAACAGCACATTCAGCCGAAATGGCATTTTTCACTGCCTGCTCATCAGCTGCTGCAGCCGGCAGTAACGAAAGATTGATGGTCTTTATCATATAGCGCGTTAGGTTTTTATCCTAAAAGCAACAAAAAAGTATTGATTTTATATTAGTTCAAAAACATCCTATGTATTCAAAGTCTCAAAATAATTATTTGATAATTTGAAAACCGAAAGGGCTTTTTTAACTTTTAACTTTTAACTTTAAAAAGATTGTCTTTCTACTATCTACTTTCTATTAACTAAAAGCGCATCTTTCTACTTTCTACTTACTACTTTCTAATTTTTACTCTAAGGATGACTCTTCTTATAATTCGCCTTCACCATTTCCAAGTGGTCAATAAATTGTTTCACATCAGACTTGTAGGTATACCCCACTGCTGCAAGCTTGTTTTCTTTCTCATCAATAAAGAAATAGGTTGGCTGCGAGTTTGAATTATACTTACTTATCTGTATGTCCAGGCACTTATCACCCAGGGTAGTAATTTCCTTTTTAGATGTTTTAGAAATATAGCAATCTTCTTTTGCTAATGGTATCTCCCTTGCATCATCATAAAGCGAAACGATTACAAAATCGTTTTTCATCCTTTTCACCACTTCTGGGTCGCTCCATACCTGTGTTTCCATAGCACGGCAATTCACGCAGGTAATACCAGTAAAGTCAAGCATCAAAGGTTTTTTCAATTTCCTGCTAGCTTCAATAGCCTCTTCATAATCGAAGTAAGTAACAAGGCCATTATTCCGAACCACATTAGGCTCATACTGCTTCATTTTCGAAACATATTTTATTGGTCTGGGGTCATCAGCATTCAATTTGGCTTCACCTCCGCCTTTTGAAGAATTCCCGTCACAATTATGCAATACAAAATCCTGTGTACCCATACTTGGCACAAAAGAACCTACTGC
Source organism: Chitinophagaceae bacterium (assembly GCA_947456055.1). Classification (GTDB taxonomy): domain Bacteria; phylum Bacteroidota; class Bacteroidia; order Chitinophagales; family Chitinophagaceae; genus Nemorincola. The sequence continues at coordinate 1,907 of CANGSR010000170.1, read as the reverse complement.
ATTAAGTGGAGCACCCCACATACCAGGTAAAAGGTAAAGGGCAAAAGTGAAAGAGGCTATAGCCAGGAATAACTTAAATATGGATACATACTCCTGACCGTATACATTTTTCTTTGGCTCATCATCATGCGATAATTTAATCTTACCCAGCAGATACATACCCAGCAATATTGCCAATACTATCCATAAAGCAATAAATATTTCCCTATCCAGTATGCGCCATTGCTTCATGGAATCGGCATTGGAGAAGAATTTCAAGGATAGACCTAATTCAATAAAGCCCAGGGTCACCTTTACCTGGTTCAACCATCCGCCCGCCTTGCCCAGCTTATTGATTACAGCTGGAAAAATAGCACACAAGGCGAAAGGCAATGAAAGACCCAATGAGAAGGCAAACATGCCTATTATAGGCCCTAAAAAGCCCCCCTCGGCCGATAATGCAAACAGCATGGCAACGATAGGTCCTGTACATGAGAAGGATACTATTACCAATGTAAGAGCCATGAAGAAGATACCACTAAAACTGCCTAGCCCGGCTTTGGAATCTGTTTTATTAGTCCACGAGGATGGCAGTGTTATTTCAAATGCACCTAAGAATGAGATACCAAAAATTACAAACAGGATGAAGAATACAATATTTAATATCCAGTTGGTAGAGATATTATACAAGGCCTCCCTACCCCAAATTGCTGAAATTAAAAGACCAAAAACCGTAAAGATGATAATGATTGATAAGGAATAGTAAATAGCATTCCTGATCCCTTCCTGACGGGTCTTACTACGTTTGGTAAAGAAACTCACAGTAATAGGAATCATTGAGAACACACATGGTGTGATTACTGCCAATAAACCGCCACCAAAACAGATAAGGAACAATAATAGTTTAGATTGTTCTTCGGGTTTCTTACCATCAGCCGGGGCTTTGGCATTTAAGGTTTTGGAAACTGTATCTGAGGTAGGTACCATGCTTTTAGCAGTGGTATCAGTAGTATTTCCTGCATTGGCAGTATTCATTTCTGCACCACCTGACTTATTTGTGTCATTTACAGTAGTAGTGCTACTTGAACTTGACTCCGTTGATTTTGAATCCCCACCTGCATCTTTTACTTCTACACTAAAATCCTTGGTTGTAGGTGGCAAACAACTACTCTCATTGCATATCTGATAGGAGTACTTTCCCTTAACAGTAGTATTACCACTAATTTCTACTTCCTGAATAAAACCTACCTTATCATGAAAATTATTCACAACACCGTCAATCCCCGGGAAGGTTTCCTTTCTTAGTTTCCCCTTCTCTTTCATAGCCCCAATCAATTTAACATTAGGGTTCTTGTTTATAGAAAAAGAAGGAGCTATTTCCATACCATCACCACCTGGATGAAGGGAATAGATATGCCACTTATCAGGTAGGGAAAGGTGGAAAATAATCTGATAATGATTACCGCTTGTCTTTTTAGCTTCAAATGACCACTTACTATTATCCTCAAGAATCTGACCAGAAACGGTCTGCGAGCATAACAGATAACAAAAAACCACCAACAAGGTGTGTAACCAATTTTTCATTACATTCATTTATTAAGCTTTAAGTCGGTATAAAAATGTCACCGGAAATTTTGAATTACCTACCCTACCAGTGAAAATCGGGGGTACTGTATTGTTTTATTTTACCTCTACCTCAAATTCTCTATCCTTGGGTGCAAGGCACATCTTATCATTACATACCTGATACATGTGTTTGCCCTTTATCTTGCATGGTGCCGTTACCGTTACATTCTGCACATATTCTATCTTTCCACTCAGGTAGGTAATCTTACCTTCTATACCCGCCATTGTGGTGGTTGTGGCCTTACCTTTTTCAGTAACTTTTCCTACCAGCTTCACTTTAGGGTTCCTATCCAGGGTAAAGG
>CANGSR010000169.1 GCA_947456055.1 Chitinophagaceae bacterium | reverse complement strand
GGGGAATACTTTTTTTATTTTCACATTGAACCCCTTTGGGGTTCATTAAATATTTGCTTCATATACCCCCGGTTTACACCGGGGGCTATTCACATTTAAGCCCTTTGGGATTATACAACCCACATTTAACAATATCTCAAAAAACGTTCAAAATCCTTAACTTAGTGACATTGCCCCTAACCCCCTTCGCTTCTGCACAATGCCAACGCCCCAAGGGCGAATAGCAGCATGATAGCCATTAAGCGATTTCCCCTTTTATTAAGCTTTGGGGTTGTTTTGCCCAATATACCTACAAAAATAAAAATATTAGACTTGCCGTTAGGCTAAAATAATAAACCATCCCTTTGTGGGGGATGGTTTATTATAAGAAGAACTATAGAAAAATTATTTTTTCTTTTCGTCTTTTTTAGCTTCCATTTTGTCAGCTGGCTTAGCATCAGCAGCAGGTGCAGCGGCTGGAGCAGCAGCAGGTGCAGCAGCTTTAGCTGTATCAGTAGTAGCTGGAGTAGCAGCAGGAGCTGGAGCTGGAGCAGCTGGAGCAGCAGCTGTAGTGTCAGTTTTTGGAGCTTCGCTAGAAGCACCACCACCACAAGATACAACGAACAAGCTCATAGAAAGAGCAACGATGCTTAACTTTACAAATTTCATAATCTAATTTTTTAGTTGGTTATGCACATTTATACCACAACTGAAAAAAGGTAACCCACGAGTTTGAAATATTTTTTGAGTTTTTTTATAATTTTTTTATCGATACTTGTAAGTTACTATTTATCAATCAAAAAAAATAAACCATCCTGGTAAAAGGATGGTTTATTTTTTTTCGAAAATTTGGGTTACCCTATTTTCATCAATTATTTACCTGTTGCCGGAGCAGCTGTAGCTGGTGGATTTGCAGGTGGTGCAGTAATAGTATCCTTTGGTGCTGCCGGGGCAGGTGCCGGAGCCTCAGTAGCTTTTTTAGCGCTTGTATCAACTGCTGATTTTTCGCCATTAGAATTACCACATGATGCAGCGAAAACTACCAGGGTGAGCGCTATAAGGCTCCTTTTCAATGATTTCATATTTGTTGTTATTTGGTTTGGTTATACTGTTTATACTTCAACATTCAGAAGGTAACCCTTGTGTAGCGCATTAATTTTCAAATGTGCTTATACCGTCTAACAAAAAAATAAACCACTCCTTTTGCAGGAATGGTTTAGATTTATTTAAACGTTTTCAGGCAAAAAACTATTTAGCTTTCTTTTCTGTTTTAGTTTCTTTAGTTTTAGACTCCATTTTATCCATCTTACCATCAGCAGCCTTTTCAGTCTTAGTATTAGCTGTAGTAGTGGTAGTAGTCTTAGTTACTGTATCCGGAGCTGGCTTCGCAGACATTGTATCTACTGGCGGAGTAGCAGGAGTAGTTGTTGTGGTAGTTGTAGTAGTTGTATCAGATTTAGCAGCTTCGCCACCTGAGTTACCACAGCTTATTACTAACAGACTCATAGATAAAGCCAGGACACTTAATTTTACAAATTTCATAATCGTTGTTTTTGATTGTTATACTCATTAATACCCCTTTTGAGATAAGGTGACCCAACAAGATGGGTTTATTTTAAAAATAATTTTAAAATGTCACATTTTTTATACATAGTATTTATAATGTGCTTGCGTAAGTAGTACCCAGTATCTACATTAGCCCCGAAAAGCACTTTCGAATATATTTTACCATCAACTGTTGTAAAAAAGGCAATATTTTGATTTTTTATCCACACAGGGTTTTGGGCTTCAATATTTTTTACCTTTGATTCATTCGTTTTGTTGTTTGGATTTGCATTGTCTAAATATTGAGGGAATTTTGGCTAAAGCCACAAGGTGTTAGTTTCTTATTCCCCGGCCTAAAGGCCGGGGCTACTGATAAAAAAGACATTTTTGTGAATTACCCAATTATAATTGCTATTAAGATTGAGAGAAATTTAAGGTTTTAATAGAAATGAGAGGAATGGAATCGACTAAAGAATGAGAAGTAAGAAAGATGTTATTAGCCTCTCAAAAAGCTAAATAACATTTTATTAAAAGGTTAGCGTGAAATTTATATATTTAACAAGGGTTACTTTTTTGTCAAAACAGTATTAATAGGTGCAAAGCCCAATATATACAGACCAGAAATTGTTGTCGGCGCTTGCAGCGGGTGACAGGAAAGTCACGGAAATGATTTACCAGCAAAACTTTACCATTATCAATGGCTGGTTAATCAAAAACGGAGGTTCCTCAGCCGATGCGGCAGATTTGTTTCAGGAAGCGCTGATGGTATTATTTGGCAAGGCACAGGATAGCGATTTTACGCTGACCTGTAGTATTGGTACTTACCTGTTTGCCATTAGTAAACACCTGTGGTATAAAAAACTACAGAGACAAAGCAGGGAACCGATACAACTAGATGAACGGCTGGGCGGGGATGAGGATGAACAGGGAATAGCGAGTGAGGATGATATTAATGTGCACCACGAAAGGGAGGTACATTTTGAACAGCTTGACTCGGCACTAGAACAGATAGGAGAACCTTGCAGGTCGCTGCTGAAAGCCTTCTACCACCATGATAAGAGCATGCATGTGATAGCAGCAGATTTTGGGTATACCAACCCCGAAAATGCCAAAACACAAAAATACAAGTGCCTGGGGCGACTTAGGAAATTATTTTACAGCATGCAGGCTAAGTAAAAAGAGAAAAATGAGTGTTTAATATATTTGGAACAGTGAATATTGAATAAATCAGGGATTACAACATGTCTATAAGCAATAATATTTGGGAAGTTGCCGAAGCCTATGTGGCAGGTACGCTAACCGAATCTGAATTAGGGGAGTTGGCTAGTCGCATGCAAAGTGATGCGGTTTTTGCAAAAGAGTTTAACGAGAGTACCGAGTTGATAGGATCTATTACGGCCAGTGGTAAAAACAAGCGTTTTAAAACCATGGTTGGTGAAATAGCGCAGGAACAGGCCAATAAACAGAAAAATGCAGGTAAGCGTAAATTGATCAATTTTAGCTCATTGCCCCAGGTATGGAAAACCGCTGCAGTGGCAGCCAGTGTGGCCATCCTTACCTCTACCATTACTATCTGGAGCCTGAAACCGGCTATTAAGAGGAACGATTCGCAGTATACCAATATCAGCAGGGAAGTAGCCAATACTAAAAAAATGCAGGCTGGCCAGCAGGCTGAGCTGAAGCAGCTACGTGAAATAATAAAGGAAAATAACAAACCTGCACCGCCACCATCTGATGTAAGGTATTCGGGTACAGGTTTTGCATTGACCAATGATGGTTATTTCGTGACCTCAAACCACGTAATTCACAACAATAATAAGAGCGATTTCGACTCGGTATATATACAGAACCACGATGGCCAGTACTATAAGGCCTACCTGGTAACCTACGATGCTGATGCGGATATAGCCATTATGAAGGTGGAGAAGAAAAACTTCCGCTTTGGCAAGGGTGAATTGCCTTATACCATTGCTACCAGCAAGGCAGGTCTTGGCTCACAAATATTTACGCTTGGCTTCCCTAATGAAGATATTGTATATGCCGAGGGTTATATACACGCCAAAAACGGTATTGAGGGTAATGACCAGCAATACACCCTGCAGCTAATGGCTGAACATGGCCAGAGCGGATCGCCAGTGATAGACCAAAAAGGTGCAGTAATAGGTATTCTTACGGCCATAGGTAGCCAGGCTGAGGGCAATAATTATGGTAGTTCGTATGCGGTAAGTTCAAAAGCATTGATTGAGCTGATGCACAAGATACCTAATGAGCCAAGGCTGAATAAGACCAACAAATTATCAAGGTTGAGCCGTGAAGAGCAAATAGCTAAGATGGAGAACTACACTTTCTCTGTTAAGGTTTATAAGAAGTAAAGAATTAGGTAATAATATTTTTTATGGCAGCTTTTGGGCTGCCATTTTTTTTCGTACTTCAGCTCATTTCGATTGTATCTGGCCGTTTTCCTCTGTAAGTCCTCCAGGTATATTTGTAAGTGGGTGTTATGTGTGACAACCATGCCCACTCTCCAACAAAATGAGATGACAACAAGGCGTTATGAGATTCGTAACTACCAATAGTATTTATATAAAAAAGCAGGTGTGCTGTAATCTTAAACAATTACAGCACACCGAGTAGAATTTTTGTAGGCAAATCTTATAATCTGGTTATCCTCCTGTTGATGGTGGTACCGCCAATGTTAATTTCTATGATGTAAATGCCGGGTTGGCCTGGATTTATCTGGTAGTTATGGATGCCTGGCAGTTCTTCCTGATTGTTTATAGCCTCATTGATTAATCGGCCCAACATGTCTCTAACAATAATCTTTATTGATTCTGACTTAGATAGATTGAACCTGATATTTACTTCAGCATTCGTAGGGTTAGGGTACACCTGAAGGTTGCTGTAGTCGGCATTATAGTTTTGCACCAGGGTTGTTGAGCTAGTGGTAGTAAAGGTAGATGAAATAGAATAGCCACTTGAATCTGTTGCTGAGCAAATGGTCTGTACCTCGTATTCATATACAGTACCTGAAGTTAATCCACTTAGGGTAAGAGAAGTAGAGGCTGATGGGACACGTGTCCAGGCTATGGTTCCTGCTACCCTGTAGTCTACAGTATAACCTATGGCCCCAGTCACTGCTGACCAGCTTAAAAGTGCTGATGAGGTAGTGATACTTGTTGCTGTAAATCCGGTGGGTAATGCACAGGTGATAGAATCGGTAGTGAAAGTACCAGAGCCGCTAAAACTGCTGGTTCCGGTGCTACATACCACTTGTACCTGAAACTCATAATTGCTGCCTGGGGTAAGGCCTGAAATGGTAACACTATTAGTACCTGAGGTGGTTGTAATCCAGGTTAGTGTGCCCACTATGCGGTATTGGATATTGTAACTTACAGCACCGGTAACTGCTATCCAGCTAAGGGTGGCTGATGTAGAGGTGATACCTGTAGTTGTTAAACTGGTTGGCACGGTACATGGCAAGGCCAAAGTGGTAAAGGTAGTTGATGCTGTATAGGCACTTGAACCACTTGTACAAACTGTCTGTACCTGGAATTCATAATTGGTAGCGGCAGTAAGGCTGGAAACTGTAATTGAATTGGTTCCGGATGTGGTGGTGGTCCACGTAGATGTACCAACTACCCTGTATTGGATATTATAACTAATAGCTCCAGATACTGCGGTCCAGCTTAGTAAGGCAGAAGTGGTGGTAATAGATGTTGCAGTAAGGCCGCTGGTAGTGCCACAAGTGCCTACGGTACATGGTGGAATAGCTGTAACAGTGCTACCTAGTGAAGTGAAATTGGCATAGAAGGATTGGTAATAAATGTTAGCAATGGTATCGCTATGTATAATCAGTGTGTTTTCGTCGTTTTTAGTATTTGCAGAGGTGGTCCAGTTGTGTGAACCGGTCAATACTAATGGGTCGGAGCAGGTATTAGATGGGTCCACAATCAACATTTTGTTGTGGTAAACGTCAATTGAGGAGGTAAAGGTTTTTAGATTGGTACCTAATGCACTTGTGAGTATAGGGTAGGCGGCACCGGTGCTACTGTATTGGTCTACAATTCCTAATGAATAAACCCCGGCAGCATGCCTTGTTGATATTGCATTGGCATCGGCTGCAACCGTGAATGAGTAGACTCCGAAATAAAGGTCGGTATTGGCGGAATTAATAGCTGTTTGTATATGAGTATCGGTGTGGTCGGAAGGGGAGAAGTAAAGCTCTACTGTTTTTCCACCAATGGTAAATATGTGTGCGCCAAGGTCGGTTTTATAAGGGCCAAACCTTGATAATGTGGCATTAGGAGCAATGCCGGTGTCTCCCCACATCTGGTTGAACTGATTGATGTAGGCATGCGCCAATGCTGAATCCTGAATGAATAGGATATTATTGCTGCAATAGTTAAACTGGCTTACTCCCCAATCTTCTGAACCTGTGCTCAATATGGCATCATTAGGATTGGTTGATTTACCATCAATAATTACAAACTTATGGTGCATGATGCCATAGGCACTTGTAGTAGGGCTAGCCAAAGTGTGGATACCTAAGTTGAGAAGTGCAACACCTGTATTAGGCTGGCTGCCATCATATATCCAGCGGATTTTAACGCCACGTGTATATGCATTGTTGATGGCTGTAGCAATATTACCATAACTGCTACTTTGGTTATAATCGTACTGGGCTACATCAATACTATACCTTGCCCTATTGATATAGGCAATCAACGTATCGGCCATATGCCTGTTTAGGTAGATGGCGTTAACACCAGTAGATACGGCATTGTTTACAGGAGTATTGAAGTAGATGGCTATTTTTCCGCTTGAGGCTGTGGTGGAAGTAGCAGTTGTTGTAAAGTAGGATGATGCAGTATAAGACCCTGCACCTGAAGAACATATCGCCTGAATCTGATACTCGTATATGGTGCCGGGTGTCAAACCTGAAATTGATGCAGATGTGGTGGCAGAACTTGTTGTAGTCCAGGTAGTAGTACCACTGACACGGTAGCGAACGTTATAGCTTGTAGCGCCAGTTACGACAGACCATGATAGGGTAGCTGATGTAGTAGTGATAGCAGTAGCTGATAGGGTGCTTGGTGTTCCACAGCCTCCGGTGGTAGCGGTAACGGTTCCGTTTATTAATAGGTTGAGAACTTGTAAAGTGCCACCAGTAGCACTTGCATTAAAACCATAAGCCCTGAACTTTAGTGTGCTGCCTGATGGAACGGTAAATGATGTAGTCCAGGTACCAGTGGTTGTGGTGCCACATGCTGCGTTATTGGGCGATTGGTCGGTACCCTGGTTCGTCCAGGTGGTACCACCATCGGTACTATAGGCAAGTCTCACATTGGCAGGACCAGTAGAGGAGCGGCGTAAATCGACACTAAAGCTGGTAACATTTAGGGTATAGCCAGTATTGGGTGAGGTGGTAACTTCTACAGCCGGCAGGGTTGTAGTATAGGTAGTTGCTGTGGTAAATGAAGCTGCTGAAAATCCTGTTCCACATATGGCAGTAGTAGGGTGGGAAGCACCATTTACACGGCTTAAAGCTGTACCAGTAGCATTAGTAGCTACTGAAGCTAGTGCACCGCTAGTATCGGTGCTATAAGTTAGGATTTGCCCAAAACCAGTGGTTGAACCTAAGCTAAATAACAGAATGAGTAAAACTTTGAAGCCCGTAGTAAATGATGGAATCCTTTGTGTAGTTAACATGCCTTAAAACAAATTTTTAATAAAAAGGAAATACAAAGATAATATCTTAGCCCAAAACCGATGTTATTCAATTGTGATATTTTCATTAGGTGATTGCAGTGTGATTAGTGTTATAGAGCCTGGAATACTATACATTTGTAATAGAACATGGTAAATGGACGACAAGAAAAAAAATAATCTATATATAGATGCAAACTGGGTTAGGGTTATAGCATCACTTGTTATTATAACTGGCGTAGGTATTCTGATTACTAAAAACTACTGGCTTTCTCTTGGTCTTGCTATTGATTTTGGACTAAGGGCATTTACCACTTTGCCTTCACTATTTGGTATGGTAGCGAAATTTGTTGCCCAAAAAGCTGGATGGGCACCTAAACCAGTATTTGCGCCTCCAAAGAAGTTTGCGGCAGGTATTGGGTGTTTATTTTCCCTACTTATCTCAGTTTTATTATTTCTACAAGTTTACATGGGTGCTTACATTGTAGGAGGTGTCTTATTGACCTGTGCTTTTTTAGAGAGTTTCTTCAATATATGTGTAGGTTGTTACGCCTACGACTGGTTTGTAGCCCCATTTCGCAATTCAAAGGAAGAATAGTTATTAAAGGAGCGGATAAGTCCGAATTCTAACTAAGGAATGATGATTAAATAAAGTCCACCACTGAGCTTGTTCTTTTTCTTTTTTGCAGCGTTGCAAAACTTCTTAAATAGGCTCTATTTTCAAATAATGTGATAACATGTTATCACTTTCCTTTTCCAAAACCTCGAAGTGCGCTGCTGCCATTGACGAGTATTGTTTTTTGGTACTTGCTGCAAAAATTAGATAGCCAATCTGAGGCCTCACCCCAGCCCTCTGCCATTGACAAGTATGGTTTTTTTATGAGACTTGCTAGAGGAAATCGGATAGCCAATTGGTGGCCTCACCCCGGCCCTCTCCGAGGGAGAGGGTGTCACATCCTGATATTTCTGACAGTAATTTTTGTAGTTGTGGCGTGATTGGCCACGTCATTTTCAAAGAACTTTTGCGCAACAAATTTGTTACTCCAAAGGAGAGGGTGTCATATCCTAACGTTTATGACAGTAATTTTGAGATATGTAGTGGTTGGCCATGTCCTATTCAAAGAACTTTTGTGCAACAAATTAGACACTCCCAAGGAGATGTATACCTCCTAACATCATATGCTACAAAGCCTTTGGCACCTACAGTGCCAACGAAACCAAAATATCTATTAGCTGATTCTTGTGAATCGGAAGTTCCTTGGTTGGTATTTGAAGATTTTGAGTCTTTCGTTAAAGTGAAATTCTAGCTTTATATGGATGTCATTATTTTATCAACGTTACAAATTGTTGCGTCTTGAAGTGCCTAATTTTTATCAGTATTTCTTTGTGGCACAAATCTTATCTTTGTAATGTCTGATTATTCGGCCAAATTAATAGTACAGCACTAGGTTAGCTGTATTCCTTTCAGGCTTGGTTTTGCAATATTGATAAATACATTTAAAACCCATTGGTATTCAATATGATTCCCACAATTAAGAAATTAATACTCCCGGCAATTACATCTATACTTATAATCGCATCCTGCAACCAAACCCCAACCCCACCTAAAGAATCTTTTGCCATCACAAGGGATACTTCTGTATTTATACCTCCTGATACATCTTCAATACCTAATGACCAATTTGGTGAAATGGTGCGTTATGGCAGGGAATTAATATTACATACAGCCCATTATATTGGCCCAGAAGGCACAGTGGGAAAATATCTGGGTAATAAAATGAACTGTACTAATTGCCACCTTGATGCCGGCACAAGGGCCTTTGGCTATAGTTTTTTCAGCTCTTATGCCAGATACCCACAATACCGGGGCAGGGAAAATGAAGTACTAACAATGGAACAGCGTGTAAATAACTGCATCGAGCGGCCACACAGCGGGGTGCCATTACCATTAGATAGTAAGGAAATGGTAGCAATGGTTTGCTATATCAGATGGCTGGGTGGTAATGTGCCTGTGGGTAAACGTGTGAAAGGTGATGAATGCCTGGAAATAGAACTTCCCGACAGAGCTGCAGATCCTAACAAGGGAGCACAGATATATGCTGCCACATGTAGTGTGTGCCATGGGGCGAATGGGGAGGGTAAATTCACGCCTGATTCATCCACCTATATTTATCCACCACTTTGGGGCCCTACTTCATATCAGGTTGGCTCAAGTCCTTATAGGGTAGTGAAACTGGCCAGGTTCATAAAAGGTAATATGCCCGATAAGATAGCAACCTGGAAAAAACCAGCCCTTAATGATGAGCAATGCCTTGATGTAGCTGCCTTTATCAACGACGACCGTATACATAGCCGTCCACAAAAGAAAAATAAGGCTATACCCGATTACCCAAATATTGCCGCCAAAGCACTCGACTATGGTATTGGGCCGTTTATTGATTCCTTTAGTGAGAAGCAGCATAAGTTTGGGCCCTATAAGCCGATTATAAAGTGGCGTAAAGAGCATAAACTGCCCGCTAATTTTTAGGGATTTTAGTGTATAAGATAATTTTGGAAAAATATTTTAGGGGATTTGGAATATTCATTCCAAATCCCCTAATTTTGTGTGGTGGATAAAAGGGAACAAATAATTGTAGCAGCCATGGTTCTGTTTATAGAAAACGGAGTACAGGCTACACCTATGTCGGCAATAGCCAAAAGTGCTAATACCGGTATGGGGACAATCTATAATTATTTCGCTACCAAGGAGGAACTGATTAATGCTATCTATATATACATTAAGCAAGATGAAATAAGGACAATTTCTGCTCCGATAGAGAATAACTCAATAAAACGGCAGTTTGAGCATTTTTGCAGGGCGTTAATCAATTATTTTGTCAATAATCCACTCCATTTTAGATTTATGGACCAGTTTCAGTCGTCGCCGGTTATTACTGGTGCTACTAGAAATGAGGGTGCGGCAGCATTTGCATCGTATTTAGCACTTATAGTGCAGGGTCAAGAACAGGGCATCATAAAGTCTATAGGCATTGAAGAAATAATGCAGTTTGTGATGGGGGGGATAATGGGTTTTATAAGGTGGATATTGGCGGAAAATAAAACACTAACAGAGGCATTGTTAGATAATCAGCT